>CAMWTD010000074.1 GCA_947177085.1 uncultured Desulfovibrio sp. | reverse complement strand
GCCTTGGAGCAAATTTTACATGGTCAGGGCCGGACAGCCACCGAAAGCCCCTCTGCCAGCGGCGGCCAGACGAACCAGTCGCCGTCCGGGCGCAGGGGCCTGGCGCTCCCGGGCGCGAGAAACACCTGCCGGCCCTCGCGGCGGATGCGGCCCTTTGCCAGCCATTGCAGGGCCTGCGGGTAGATGCGGTGCTCAAGGGCGTGGATGCGCGGCATGAGCGTTTCCAGCGGCTCGCCGGCATTGACCGGCACGGCCGCCTGGATGATGAGCGGGCCCGCGTCCATCTCCTCCTCCACAAAATGCACGCTGCATCCCGTGAGCTTGACGCCGTAGGCCAGCGCGTCCGCGCCGCCGTGCGCCCCGGGAAAGCTCGGCAGGAGCGCCGGGTGGATATTGACCACGCGCCCGGCGAAGGCTTCCAGAAACACCGGGGTGAGGATGCGCATGTAGCCCGCGAGCACGACATATTCCGCGCCGCTCGCCTTCAGGGCCTGCACCATGGCCGCATCGTGCGCCTCCCGCGTGGGGTGTTCCATGTGGTCCAGCACGGCGCAGGGCACTCCGGCCTTCCGCGCCCGTTCCAGTACGCCCGCGCCCGGGCGGTTGCTCGCAACAAGGCGGATATCCACGTCAAGCACGCCGGATGCGACCTTGTCGAGCATGGCCTGGGCGTTCGTTCCGCCGCCGGAGGCGAGGATGGCGATCTTGAGGGGCATCGCGTCTCCGCTCAGGGGGTGTCGAAGTGCGCGGCGATGGCGTCGGCCAGGGCCGGGATGGTGAAGTCCTGCGGCATCACCGCGGCCTTGAGGCCGTGTCGCTCGAGGGTGCGCCCCGTGACCGGGCCGATGGCCGCGAGCACGGTCTCCGGATGCGCCTTGAGCAGTTCCCCGGGCACGAGCGTGAGGAAATTCTCCACCGTGGAGGAGGAGCCGAAGCTCACGCAATCGAGCTTGCCGGCCGCGAGCAGCCCGAGCACCTCGTCCTTGCGGCCGGCGGCGGGCACGGTCACATAGGCGGGGACCACGTCCACCACGGCCCCGGCCTTGCGCAGTTCGTCGGGCAGCACCTCGCGCGCCTCGCGCGCGCGCGGCAAAAGGAAGCGCATGCCGGCCATGTCCTTGCCGGCCACGGCTTTCAGCCCCGCCGCCACATCCTCGGCCTGGTATTTGGGGGGCACAAAGTCCGCCATAATGCCCCGGGCCGCCAGTTCCCCGGCCGTGGCCGGGCCGATGGCCGCCACGCGCAGGCCGCCGAGCGCCCGGCTGTCCTTGCCGGCGGCGGCAAGCCGCCGCCAGAAATGGCGCACCCCGTTCACCGAGGTGAAGATGAGCCAGTCATAAGCCGCCAGCCCGGCGATGGCCGCGTCCAGCGGGGCGTAAGTCTCGGGCTCTCGAATCTCGATGGTGGGTAAATGGATGACCTCGGCGCCAAGCTCCGCGAGCCGGGCCGCGAGGCCGCTGGCCTGCTCCCGCGCGCGCGTCACCACCACGCGCCGGCCGAGCAGGGGCTTTTTGCCGAACCAGTCCAGGCTCTCGTGGAGGCGCGCCACCTTGCCGACCACGATGACCGAGGGATTGCTGAAGCCCTGCGCCACTGCCTCCCGGGGCAAGTTCGCCAGCGTGGCCACAAGCGAGCGCTGGCGCGGCGTGGTTCCGCGATAGACGAGGGCCCCCGGGGTATCCGGGGCCATGCCCGCCCTGATGAGGTTGGCCGCGATGTCGGGCAGGTTCTTCATGCCCATGACGAAGACGAGGGTGGAGGCGCTTTTGGCGAGCGCCTCCCAGTTGTGCACCGAGCCCGGCTTGTCCGGGCTTTCGTGGCCGGTGATGATGGTCACGGAAGAGGCGAAATCGCGGTGGGTGAGCGGGATGCCCGCATAGGCCGGGGCCGCGATGGCGCTCGTCACGCCCGGCACCTCCTCGAAGGGCACGCCCGCGGCCACCAGCGCCTCGGCCTCCTCGCCGCCGCGCCCGAAGATGTAGGGGTCGCCCCCCTTGAGGCGCGCCACCACGCGGCCTGCGCCCTCCCGGGCCTTGCGCACGAGGAGCGCGTTGATCTCGTGCTGGGGCAAGGCGTGCTTGTCCGCTATCTTGCCCACATAGATGCGCTCGGCGTCGGGCCGGGCGTGGTCCAGCAGCCCAGGATTGGCGAGCGCGTCATAGACCACCACGTCCGCGCGGGCCAGGGCGTCGCGCGCCTTGAGGGTGAGCAGGCCCGGGTCCCCGGGGCCGGCGCCGAGCAGGTAGACGAGCATCACTGGATGCCCCCGCGCATAAGCTCAAGCAGGGTGCGCGCGCCGAAGCCCGAGGCCCCCTCGGGGCAGAGCGGCGTCGTCTTGCTGTTCCAGTCCACGCCGGCGATGTCGAGATGCGCCCACAGTTCGCCCTCGCGCACGAAGTGGCGCAGGAAGAGCGCGGCGGTGATGGCCCCGCCCTCGCGGCCGGCCGTGTGCCTGATGTCGGCCACTTCGCTTTTCAACTGCTCGGCATAGGGCTGCCAGAGCGGGAGCCGCCAGTAATGTTCCCCGGCCACGCCCCCGGCCGCCACGAGGCGCTCGGCGAGGCCGTCGTCGTCGCAAAACAGGCCCGCGAGCCCGGTCCCGAGGGCCACGGCGCAGGCCCCGGTGAGCGTGGCGATGTCCACGATGGCCGCCGGGGTCCAGCGTTTTTGCGCCCAAGAGAGCGCGTCGCAGAGGGCGAGCCGCCCCTCGGCGTCGGTATTGATGACCTCCACGCTGTCGCCATTGGCGGCCGTCACCACGTCGCCGGGCCGGAACGCGCCGCCGTCCGGCATATTCTCGGCGCAGGCGAGTACGCCCACCACCCGGCGCGGCGCGCCCTCCCGGGCCAGCGCGGCCATGGCGGCGAGCACGGCCGCCGCGCCGCTCATGTCGCACTTCATCTGGTACATGTTGGCCGCGGGCTTGATGCACAGGCCGCCGGAATCAAAGGTGATGCCCTTGCCCACGAGGATGAGCGGCTTTTCCTGCTCGTGGCCGGCGGGCGCGTATTCAAGGATCACGAGGCGCGGCGGCCGGGTGGAGCCCTGACCCACGGCGCGCAGGCAGTCGAGCCCCTCGCGCGCCAGCGCGTCCTCGTCAAGAATTTCGCAGGTAAGGCCGCTTTCTTCGGCCACCGTGGCCGCGCGCTCGGCAAGCAGCGCCGGCGAGAGGAGGTTGCCCGGCATATTGGCGAGGTCCCGCGCGAGAGAGACGGCCCAGGCCGCGCTCTCGCCCCGGCGGCCCGCCGCGTGGCCGCCGTCGGGCACGCTCTCGCCGTCAAAGCCCAGGGCCAGCCATTCCGGGGCCGGATTTTCGTCCTTGGCGGGTTTTTTCAGCGCGTCGAAGCGGTAGAGCGCAAGCAGCGCCGCGCAGACGCATTCCTCCACCAGGCGCTCGCGCCCCCCGGGCAGGCGGCCAAGCTGCGGCTCCGGCAAAAGGATGGAAGTGACGCCCAGGGCGCGGCAGCTCTGCACGGCACTGGCCACGGCCTTGCGGATGCGCTCGGGCGTGACCTCCTCCCGCTTGCCGAGGCCGATGGCGAGCACCCGCGGGATGGCGAGCTCCGGATGGCCGTGCAAAAGGGCCAGCGCCCCCTCTTTGGGCTTGAAGTCGCGCAGGGCCGGGGCCACGGCGAGCCAGGGCGCGGCCTTGTCCAGCTCCGGGTGCTCCCGCAAAAGCTCCTCGCCCTCGCAGGCGAAGGCCAAAAGCACGTCGCCCTTCCAGTGCTCGGGGCCGAGATTCTGAAACCGCACTTCCATGGCATGCCCTCCTTGGACGCGAAGCGCCGCGCCGACGCACGACTCTACACAAAAGGCCCGCCAGTGCCAAGCAAGCGGCCTTGCGCTTTTGGGCCGCACTGGCTAGGATTTGGCGGCCGGAAGCAGCCCCGCGCACGGGGCGTCCGGACAGCGGCACACGCAGGAGGAACGCCATGCGCTGGCAGAATCAGCAGCAAAGCTCGCATGTGGAGGACCGGCGCGGCAGGTCGCCCATGGCCTTCAGGGGCATGCCCATTGGCGGCAAGGCCGGGGCCATCCTCCTGCTCGTGGTGCTGGTGGCCGGCTATTACGGCTATGACCTGACGCCGCTTCTGGGCGGCATGGGTGGCGATGTTGCCCAGGTGAGCTCCCCGCGCCGGGCCGGGACAGGCTCCGGGGATGACGAGCTCGCGCGCTTCGCCTCGGTGACGCTCAAGAGCACCGAGGACACCTGGGACCACATCTTCCGCGCCTCGGGCAAGCGCTATGACCCGCCCACCCTGGTGCTCTTCAGCGACAGCACGGAGACCGCCTGCGGCTACGGCCAGAGCGCCATGGGGCCCTTCTATTGCCCGGCGGACAGGAATGTCTACATCGACCTCGCCTTTTACGGCGACATGGAGCGCAAGCTCGGCGGCGGCGGGGATTTCGCCCTGGGCTATGTGCTGGCGCACGAGGTGGGCCACCACGTCCAGAACGAGCTCGGCATCGCCCAGGAGGTGCGCCGCCAGCAGTCTGGGGCGTCCAAGGCTGCGGCCAACAGGCTCTCGGTGATGCTGGAGCTTCAGGCCGACTGCTTTGCGGGCGTCTGGGGCAGGTATATGGAGGAGCGGGGCATCCTCGAATCCGGCGATCTGGAAGAGGCGCTCAACACGGCGAGCGCCATCGGCGACGACCGCCTCCAGCGGCAGAGCATGGGCCGCGTGGTGCCGGACAGCTTCACGCACGGCACCTCGGCGCAGCGGCTTCGCTGGTTCCGGCGCGGCTTTGACAGCGGCGATCCGGGCCAGTGCAATACCTTCAAGGGGATAGATTAGGGAAGCATCGACGCCTTCCGGCTGAGGGGAAGTGCGGCTTACGCAATGCCGAAATTATCCGTCAAAAACAGCCTTTTAGGTTCCGGCTGCGTCAGAAAAAAATTTCCTCGGTCGAGTACTTAAGTACACTCCCTTCGGAAATTGTTTTTCTTCCTTGCCGGAACCTAAAAATCTTATTTTCTAGGATTCTTCCGGCACCAGCCCCCGTCTGTCGCTGCGCTCCAGACGGAATTAAGGAATTAACATTGCCACGGTGTAGGGCCGACTGCCTTTTCTCGAGATCCAAGCAAAAACCCCCGCCGTTCCGTGAGGTGCGGCGGGGGTTTTGCGTTGCAGGAAATGCGAGACCTAGAACTGGATGTCCAGGCGCACGAACCAGCCCTTGGGATGCAGACAGGCCGGGCACACGTCCGGGGCGTCCTTGCCTTCAACGATGCAGCCGCAGTTGAGGCAGCGCCACACCGTGGGCTCGGGATTGGAGAACATGGTGTTGGTCTTGATCTTGTTGGCGAGGTCGAGGAAGCGCTTCTCGTGATAGTTTTCGGCGATGAGGATGTTGCGCATGGCCGTGGAAACCGCGTAGAAGCCTTCGTTTTCGGCGATGGTGGCGAAGTCGGGATACATCTTCGTGTATTCCTCATGCTCGCCCGCCGCGGACTCCATCAGGTTGGAATAGGTGTCGGCGATGACGCCGGCCGGGAAGGTGCCGGAGATTTCCAACTGGCCGCCCTCGAGGAGCTTGAACAGGCGCTCGGCGTGTTCCTTTTCCTGATAGGCGGTTTCCTCAAAAATCTTGCTCACGAAGATGAAGCCGTCCTTTTTGGCCTGCGAGGCGTAGAAGGTGTAGCGGTTGCGGGCCTGGGACTCGCCGGAAAAGGCGATGAGGATATTTTTTTCAGTCTGGGAGCCCTTCAGTGACTTCATGCGAACCTCCGGTCAGCCTGGCTGGCCTGGTTGTAGTGCTTCGGCGGCGGGATTTTCCGCGCCCGGAGGTCTACCCTAGCCCAGCCGCGCCGTTTTTGTCAAACAGGTTCGCGTTGCGGGGAAAGCAGGGACGGTCGCGCTCCTCTATCCGGCCTGCTCCATTTCGTTGAGCTGCGCCTCCAGGGCCGCGATTTCGGAGCGCAGAGCCTCCATCTTGCTGGTCACGGCCTGGTCAGCCGCGCCGCCCTTAAGCTCGGACGCCATGCTGAGGAGCTGGCTGGACAGGGATTGGATTTTCTTGCGGATGCTCTCGGCATCGTTGCCGGACGAGGACGAGGTTCCGCCGGCGCCGCCTCCGCCCCCGGCGGGCGCGCCCTCACCGCCGCCCTCTCCGCCGGACTGGCCGGCATCGCCGCCTCCGTTCCCCGAGGCGCTGGTAGAGGAAGGCTGGTCATATTTGTGGATCATTTCGGAGTAGAGGCGCTTCGCCTCGTCGGAAATTTCCGCCGTGTCACCCGAGCCCGAGCGCGAGCTACGGCTTGTGGAACTTCTTTCCCCGTCCACCGCGCTCACGGCGTCGAGGCTCCAGAGGGCGTTGGAACTGTAGGCTCCGCTGATTTCCATGCTTTTCTCCCGATGTGCGGCCCGGCAGGAATTGCCCGCCCGGCGTGTCGTAGGCAGGGAAGAAGCAGGAATCGTGCCGTTTGCAGGGAGCGCGTTGCCGCGCTTTACCGGACGACGCGCCTGTGGCAGCATGGCGGCATGATTGCCCCGGCCCCGAAAGCGGAAGAAAGCGTGCCCTTTGTGCTCAAAAGCGGCGAAGTGCTCACGGCGACGGTGCGCCGCTCGGCCAGAAGCCGCCGGCCGCGGCTTTCCCTTTCGCCCCGGGGCGGCCTTTCGCTGGGCATCCCTGCCGCGTGGCCGCTCTCCCGCGTGCGGGCGCTGGTTCCGGACTTCCTGCCCTGGCTCGAGCGCGCGTGGCCGCGCTTCGCCGCCTCGCGCCCCGAGGCCGCCCTGCCGGAAAAGATCGTCCTGCCGCTGGCCGGACGGGCGCTCACGGTCGTCCCTGCCGGGGCTTTTGCCGCCGGCCGCGCGGCCAGCGCCGGGGCCTCGGCCCTGGTTCGCGTGGGCGCGGGCAGCCGCCGCGTCCTCCTGCTGGAGACGGGGGAGAGCCTGCGACTTTTCGGGGCCACGGACGACGTGGCCCTCTGCAGCCAGGCCCTCGGCCGCTGGTGCCGCGCCGTGGCGGGGCGTCTCCTGCCGCCGCATGTGGCGGCGCTGGCCCGCGCGCACGGCTTCACGCCGCCAGCGGTCGCGGTGCGCGACCAGCGCTCCCGCTGGGGAAGCTGCTCGCGCGGACGCGGCGGGACGGCCGCGCCCCACATCCAGCTCAACTGGCGGGCGCTCCTGCTGCCGCGGCCCCTGCTCGACCACCTCTGTTTCCACGAGCTCTGCCATCTCAGGCATATGGACCATTCCCCGGCCTACCGTGCCGAGCTCGCGAGGCTCTCGCCCGACTGGGCCGCGCAGGAACGCGGTCTTTCCCGCGCCTGGCGGGAGCTTCCCTTCTGGGCGCTCCCCGCCGACGCGCCCCCGCGCGGCTGAGCCCGCTCCCTTTACACTCCGCACCGGAACCGCTATAACCCCCCCAGCTAGGGGAGCCGAACAGGCCCGCGCGTGGCGCTGGCAAGGCGGCTGAGAGTGGGGACATGCCCCAGACCCTGTGAACCTGACGCAGTTCGCACTGCCGGAGGGAAGCGCAGACCGGATTCCCGCAGGTTCCGGTCTTTTTTTGCGCCCTGCGTCACAAACGCCGGAGGCATCATGACATCCACACTCTTGTCCAAAAACGCGGCGCTGGCCGCCCTGTGCGCGGAGCACCTCGAGCACCTCGCGCGCGAGGAGGCCCTGGATACGGACCTCATCCTCGAGGCGCTGGACGCGGGAACCATGGCCTTTCTGGGCAATCCCGCCCACCCGGGCTTGAGGCCCCTCCTCGTGGGCCAGCCCGCGCGGGTGAAGGTCAACGCCAATCTCGGCACCTCGCCGCTCAGTTCCTGCATGGAGACCGAGCGCGCCAAGATCGCCGCCGCGGCCAAAGCCGGGGCCGACACCATCATGGATCTCTCCATCGCCGGCGACCTCGATGCCATCCGGCGCGAGATGCTCGCCGCGTGGCAACTGCCGCTCGGGACCGTGCCCATGTATGCCGTGGGCCAGCACCTGCTGGACGCCGGGCGGGACATCGCCTCCATGCGGCCGGACGACCTTTTCGCGGAAATCGAGAAGCAGGCCCGGCAGGGCGTGGACTTCGTCACCGTGCATTGCGGGCTCTCGCGGCGCGGGGCCGAGCTAGCCGTGGCGGGCGGCCGCGAGATGGGCATCGTCTCGCGCGGCGGCTCCATGCTGGCGCGCTGGATGCTGGAAAATGACCGGGAAAATCCGCTGCTGGAGGAATTCGACCGCCTCATCGACCTGAGCCTTGAGCACAACCTCGTGCTCTCGCTGGGCGACGGCTTGCGGCCCGGGGCCGGCGCGGACGCGGGCGACGCGGCCCAGTGGGAGGAGGTCATCAATCTCGGCGTGCTCGCGAGGCGCGCGCTCGAGCGCGGCGTACAGTGCATGATCGAGGGCCCGGGCCATGTGCCGCTCAACCAGGTGCGCGCGCAGATCCAGGGCATCAAGCGCCTCACGCACGGCGCGCCGCTCTATGTGCTGGGGCCGCTCTGCTGCGACAGCGCGCCCGGCTACGACCACATCGCCGGGGCCATCGGCGGGGCGCTGGGCGTGGAGGCCGGGGTGGACTTCCTCTGCTATCTCACGCCGGCCGAGCACCTCACCCTGCCCGACGCGGCGGACGTGGCCGCCGGCGTCATGGCCTCGCGCGTGGCCGCGCAGGTGGGCGAGGTCGCCCTGGGGCGCCCGGGCGCGGTGGCGCGCGAAAAGGCCATGAACGCGGCGCGCAAGGCGCTGGACTGGGACGGCATGGCGAAGGCGGCCATCGACCCGGAACAGCTCGCCAAGCGGCGGGAGCCGCACAAGGGCGAGGAGGTCTGCGCCATGTGCGGCAAGTTCTGCGCTGTCAAGATGCTGCGCGAAACCAGGTCGAAGCGGGTCTGATGAAAGGGAAGGAGGGTGGAGCCTGCTGCACCTTGCGATGGGGCAGTGGGCTCCTTGCTCTTGGGTGGTGTATGTTACGCTTGTGCTGCGTCGATAATGCCGAAATTATCCGTCAAAAACAGCTTTTTCGGTGCTGGCTGCGTCAGAGAAAAATTTCCTCGGTCGAGTACTTAAGTACA
>CAMWTD010000073.1 GCA_947177085.1 uncultured Desulfovibrio sp. | reverse complement strand
GAGCGCCTGCCGGGCGCGCAATCTCGCCCGGGTTCCCCTGCCCGCGCATCCCATCCCCCAGCCCTATCCCCCGGGCGTGCGCATCCAGGACTGGTCGGACAGGCGCGACGTCACCGACCGCCTCACCCCCTATAACTGGCTCTACATCCAGTCCTGCACCATCCGCACGGGCGGGGCCATGCGCCGGGTCTTTCTGCCGAGGCGCTGCATGCAGTGCGTCAATCCGCCCTGCGTCAACCTCTGCCCGGCCGGGGCCGCGCGGCAGAGGGCCACCGGGGCCGTCTATATCGATGAAAATTTCTGCCTGGGCGACGGCCGCTGCATCCGCTTCTGCCCGTGGAACATCCCCAGCCGCCAGTCTGGCGTGGGCGTCTATCTCGACCTTGCGCCCCGCTATCTGGGCAATGGCCAGGTCTTCAAGTGCGACTACTGCGTGGACCTGATCGCCGAGGGCCACGACCCGGCCTGCGTGAGCGCCTGCCCCAGGAAGGCCCAGCACTTCGGACCCCGGGAGGAGATGTTCGCCCTCGCGGAAAAGCTGGCGGAGGAGCGCAAGGGCGATGTCTATGGCCGCACCATCAATGGCGGGACCAACACCTTCTATGTGTCGGAGCTCTCCTTCCGGGACATTGAGGTGGAGCTCTTGCGGCAGGACCAGGTGGGCCAGGGGCGGCCCAGCCTGAGGCCCCCCGGCGCGACCATGACAAAGGAAAATGACCTGCTTGGCTGGGTGCTCGCCGCGCCGCTCGCCGGGGCCGGGCTCGCCAGCCTGCGCCTCTGGCGCGACAGCCAGAAAGGGCGTCGCCCATGAGAGACCGCGGGCCGCTCTTTTCCTCCTTTATCCTCCTGGTGTGGGACGCGGCCGTGCTCGCGGCCCTCGTGAGCGGGCTCGCCCATTTGCCCGTGGCCTACCGCTACGGCCTTATCGACACGTGGGACACCTCGCCCACGGTCATCCACTACTGGTCGGCCGCGGCCATGCTCCTGCTGGCGGCCTATGCCGGGGTGATATGGTTCGGGGAGAGCGGCGGCCGCTTCCGCCTGAGCCGCTGGGGGCGGCTGCGCGTTGTGCTCGTGATCCTGCTCGCGGTGAGCGGGCTCCTGCTCATCCTCCACAATCTGGAGGATGTGTCCCTCTACGGCGCGACCTATGCGATCTGCAAGCTCGGGCATCTGGCCTGCGCGCTGCTCTTCGCGTTCTTTCTCCTCCTGCGCGGCTGCATGCGCCTTCTGGGGCGCGGCCGCTGCGTCCTGCCGCTTCCGGGCGGCCGCCGCCGCTGATTGCCCCGCGGGGCCCGGCTTTTGAACGAAAAGGGCCATTGATTGCACGTTTTGGCCCTTGCGGGGGCCACGGCCAATGCTGATATATCCAGCCTGCACCTTGGGGGGATCGATGAAACTTCTCTGCGCCTGCCTTTCCTGTCTCGCCCTGATCGCCCTTGCCGCCCCGGCCCGCGCCGCGGACGCCTTCAGCTACGAGGGCCGCGCGGGAACGCCCGCGCCCATCCCGCTTTCCGAGCAGGGCCTGCAAACGGCGGTGGCGGAGCCCCTCAAGGTGGTGAACAGCGAGCGCCACATCCTCGAGGGCGCGGTGTTCGACAGCGCGGGCAACCTCTATTTTTGCGACGTCACCGGCGGCAAGGTGCGGCAGCTCACGCCGGAAAACGAGCTTTCCGACCATGTTGTCCTGGACGGTCTCGCCCCGTGCGGACTGGCCTTCGGGCCCGACGGCAGGCTCTTCATGGCGGTGAAGAATCCCGAGGGCACTGCGGGCTCCATCCTCGCCGTGGCCGGAGCGGGGAGCCGCCCCGAGGTCATCGTGGGCGCGGACAAGGGGCATCTCCCCAATGACCTTGTCTTTGACGGCAAGGGCGGCTTCTATTTCAGCGATTGCAAGGGCTCGAGCACGGTGACGGGCGGGGGCATCGTCTACCGCGCGCCGGACGGCGGCCTCACCATGGTCATCCCCAACATGGCGCAGGCCAACGGCGTGGCCCTGAGCCCGGATGATTCGGTCGTCTGGGCCACGGAATACGCCCGCGAACAGCTCCACAAGACCACGGTGAGGAACGCCACGGAAATCGTGCCCTTCCGCTCGCACATTCCCTACAGGTTCACGGGGCGCGGGCCAGACTCCATGCGCGTGGACGCGGACGGCAATGTCTATGTGGCCATGATGTCGCAGGGCCGGGTGCTCATCTTCAACCCCAACGGCTTCCCCATCGGGCAGATACTTCTGCCCGGGCGCGACGAGGGCGAAAACCTGCTCTCCACAAGCCTCGCCATCCACCCGGAGAAAAAGGAAGTGCGCATCGTCACGAGCAATACGGCGGAGAGCGGGAGCCCGGACGCCGCGATCTTCACCGCGCCGGCCTTCGCCCCGGGCCTTGCGCCCGGAAACCAGGCGGCGCGCCCCCAATAGCTTTCGCAAAGGAACCAGAGATGACCAAAATACTCGTCGCCTACTTTTCCGCCACCGGCACGACCGCGCGCGTGGCGCACGCGCTGGCAGAAACCGCCGGTGCGGACCTCTACGCCATCACCCCGGCAGTGCCCTACACGGCCGCCGACCTCAACTGGCACGACAAGAAGAGCCGCTCGAGCCTCGAAATGGCGGACGCGGCCTCACGCCCGGCCATCGCCGGGGAACTGCCCGACGCGGCGGCCTATGACGCCGTCTTCGTGGGCTTTCCCATCTGGTGGTATCAGGCGCCGCGCATCATCGAGACCTTTATCCAGGCCCGGGACTTCAGCGGCAAGACCCTGATCCCCTTCGCCACCTCGGGCGGCAGCCCCCTCGGCGAGAGCGGCGCCATTCTGGAGAAGCTCTGCCCCGGCGGGCGCTGGCTCGCGGGGCGGCGCCTCAACGCGGGCGTCACGGAGCGGGAACTTCGCGACTGGCTCAAGCAACTGGGCCTCGGGGAGGGACGCTGATGGAGACGATCCTGGAAAAAACGGGAAAGACGGCGCTCCTTTGCGCGGTGCTCGTGCTGGGCGCATTTTTGTGGCTGGGCGCGGGCACGCCGGCGGCGGCAGGGCAGGATACGGGAGGAAATGCCATGGACAGGGTAACGGCGGCGGAAAAGAATCGGCAGAAATGGCTGGGCGAAGGCCCCGCCCCGCTGGCGGACACGGATCCGGAACTCGCGGCCATGCGCGACCGCCTGGTCTATGGCGAGATCCTCAACGAAGGCACGCTCACCGACCGCCAGGCGGCGCTCGTGACGCTGGCCGCGCTCACGGCGAGCCAGGGTCTTGAGGCGCTCCCGGAGCAGGCCGGGGCGGCCCTGCGGGTGGGCGCGGATGCTGCGGACATCCGCGAGGCGCTCTACCAGTGCGCGGCCTATGTGGGCTTCCCACGGGTGGAGGCGGCGCTTCGCGTGGTGAATCCCGTGCTCAAGCAGTACGGCGTCGCGCTGCCCCTGCCGCCCGAGGCCACGGTGGACGAAAATACCCGCCTTGCCGACGGCCTCGCCGTGCAGCGCCAGATCTTCGGGGCCAAGGGCATCGACGCCATGCGCGAGAACGCGCCGGCCGGGCAGAAGGCCATCGTCGCCAATTACCTGAGCGCGTATTGCTTCGGCGACCTCTACACGCGCAAGGTGCTGGACCTCAGGATGCGC
Source organism: uncultured Desulfovibrio sp. (assembly GCA_947177085.1). Taxonomy (GTDB): domain Bacteria; phylum Desulfobacterota; class Desulfovibrionia; order Desulfovibrionales; family Desulfovibrionaceae; genus Desulfovibrio. Next base: position 5,401 of record CAMWTD010000073.1, on the reverse strand, counting down.
GAGCTTGTCACCTTCAGCGCCATCGTGGCCCTGGGCGGCTGTGACCCGCAGGCCAAGGCCCATGCCGCCGCCAACGTGAGCGTGGGCAACAGCAAGCAGAACCTCGTGGACGCGCTCGCGGTGATGCTGCCCATCATCGGCTTCCCGCGCACGCTCAACGGCCTCGCCGCGGTCAACGCGGCCCTGCCGGAGGAAGCGCGCTAGATTTTTTGTGTCAGGCTGTACCGGAATAGAGGGCATGGATATCCCTCCATTCCGTCTGGAGCGCAGCGAAAGACGGGTGCTGATGCCGGACGCGTACAACCCACGCGCAAGCAGAACCAAGCCTTCCCCAAGGAGACTTCATGGACAGGCGTTCCTTCCTCAAGGGCGGCGCGGCCCTCGCGGCCGCACCGGCGCTCGCCGCTGTCGCCGGCCTTTCACCGGCCTGGGCCGCGGCCCAGGACCCGGCCAATATCCGCAACTGGCATCCGGACATGCGCTACAGGCCGCACGGGCTCACCGGGGTCGGCGTGTCCGCGCTGGGCTTCGGCATGCTGCGCCTGCCCATGCTTGCCGACGGCAAGACCGTGGACGAGGCCAAAACCATCCCCATGCTGCGCCACGCCATCGACCACGGCCTCAACTATGTGGACACGGGCTATGTCTACCTGGGCGGCCAGAGCGAGGCTGTCACCGGAAAAGCGCTCGCCAACGGCTACCGCGACCGCGTGTGGCTGACCTCCAAGTCGCCGTGGTGGATCATGGAGCGGCCCGAGGACTTCCACAAATTCTTTGACGAATCGCGCCGCCGCCTGAACTCGGATGTCATCGACTTCTACCACATCCACATGATCATGCACCGCGGCTGGAAGGACAAGGTCGTGCCGTACCGCCTCGCCGAGAAGATGCAGGACCTGAAGGCCCAGGGGAAGATCCGCTTCGCGGGCTTTTCCTTCCACGACGGGGTTCCGCTCTTCAAGCGCGTGGTGGACGCCGCGCCGTGGGATTTCTGCCTCATCCAGCAGAACTATCTCGACACCGAGCACGAGGCCGGGCTCGTGGGCCTCAATTATGCGGCGGCCAACGGCATGGGCGTGTCCATCATGGAGCCTTTGCGCAACGGCTTCCTCGTGAAGCCGCCGGCCTTTGTGCGGGCCGAGCTCGACAAGGCGCCCCACAGGCGTCACCCCGTGGAATGGGCTTTCGACTACCTCTGGAACAAGCCCGAGGTGAGCGTGGTGGTGAGCGGCATGTCGTCCATGGACAATGTGCGCGACAATCTCGCCTATGCCGGGCGCTCGGCCCCGGGCATGCTGGACGCGGAGGAGCGCGCCGTCATCGGCCGGGCGGCCCGGGCCTACCGCTCGGCTCCCGGGGCCATCCCCTGCACGGGCTGCTACAACTGCATCCCCTGCCCGCAGAACGTGGCCATCGGCTACCTCTTCAACATGGTCTACAACCAGTACAAGGCCGACGGCGACAAGGCGCGGGCGCACAGGCTCGTCAACTATTCCATGTCGCCCGTGCAGCGCGGCGACAAGCCCGGGGCCTGCACCGACTGCGGCCTCTGCCTGCCCAAATGCCCGCAAGGCATCGACATCCCGGCGGAGCTTCGGCGCATCCGCAAGGAACTGGACCTCTAGGCGCGGGGGACGGCATGAACAGGCGGAAGTTTTTAAAGACGGCGGCCCCGCTGGCTCTGGGGACGCTGGCGGGCGTCGCCCCGCTGGCCGCGCCTGACGTGGCGGCCGCCGGGGCAGCTATAAAGGACAAGGCCATGAAGATACTGGTGCTTACGGGAAGCCCCCGGAAAAACGGCAATTCCAACCACCTCGCCAGCCGCTTCATCGAGGGCGCGACCGAGGCCGGCCACAGCGTCACGCGCTTTGACGCGGCGCAAAGCGAGGTGCATCCCTGCATCGCCTGCAATTCCTGCGGCATGGACGGCCCCTGCATCTTCCAGGACGATTTCGGGACCGTGCGCGAGCAGATCGTCCCGGCGGACATGGTGGTCTTTGCGACGCCCATGTATTATTTCGGCATCTCGGCGCAGCTCAAGGCGGTCATCGACCGCTTCTACGCCATCAACGGGCAGATCCACGTGCCCAAGAAGGCGGCCCTGCTCATGACCTACGCCAACACGGCGGCGGAACAGGCCGCGCCCATCGCCGCGCATTATGACGTCTTGCTCGACTATCTCGGCTGGCAGGACGCGGGCCGCGTCATCGCGCCCGGCGTCTGGGTGGAGGGCTCGGTGAGCAATACCCCTTATCCGCGCGCGGCCTACGAACTGGGCAAGAGTCTCTGAGCCTGCCTGACGCGCCCGGGGCCTCCTCACCGGCGCACTTGTCAAGACGGCCGCTTGGCCCTATGCTGCGTCCGCGTCTGTCCGCTCCCCCGCGGGCCGGCGCAGACGCGCGATTAATGAATGACGCAAAAAACGCAAGAAAGCGCCAAAGGAGAAACACCATGGACAAGAAAGTCGCCGACCTGATCCGCGAACAGGTCACCAAGGAATTTTACTCCGCCTATCTCTACCTCGCCTTTTCCAACTACTATTATGAGGTGAGCCTGGACGGCTTCGGCCACTGGTTCGAGGTGCAGGCCCGGGAAGAGCAGCAGCACGCCATGAAATTCCTGAAATACCTGCAGGACAACAACGAAAAGGTGAAGCTCGGCATCATCGACGCCCCCGACGCCGAGTTCAACGACCACAAGGAGCCGCTGGACGCGGCGCTCAAGCACGAGAAGTACGTCACCTCGCTCATCAACACCATCTACCGCGAGGCGCGCGAAGTGGACGACTACCGCACCTGCCAGTTCCTCGACTGGTTCATCGCCGAGCAGGGCGAGGAGGAGAAGAACACGAGCGACCTCATCGCCAAGTACGAGCTCTACGCCTCCGACCCCAAGGGCCTCTATCTGCTCAACAGCGAGCTCATGGGCCGGGTGGACGCCACGGCCACGGACGCGCAGGCCTAGGCCGCGCCCAGTCTCGCGCAAAAATCAAGCCGCGGCGGACTCCTTTTCCGGGGGCCGCCGCGGCTTTTCTGTTGTGCGGACGGGTTCTTGGCTAGGCCGCGCCGTGCTTTTCCCTGAGCTTGCGCTCCATGCGGTTCATGAAGATGGGCGAGAGCAGGCCGAGCACGCAGAGCGCGATGAGCGCCCAGCAGAGCGGCGTGGAAAAGAGGATGGACGGGTCGCCGTCGCTCAGCATGAGCGAGCGCCTGAGCCCACGCTCGCCGATGGGCCCGAGAATGAGCCCGAGCACGATGGCCGTGGCGTTCATGTCGAACTTGCGCACAAGGTAGCCCACGCCGCCGAAAATGAGCATGATGGCCACCTCCACCACGTTGTTGTGGATGGCGTAGGAGCCCACCACGCAGAGCAGGAAGATGGAGGGGATAAGGATGGCATCGGAAAGACGCGCGATATTGGCGAAGCCCTTGCAGCCCAGCATGCCGATGCCGAGCATGAAGAACTGCACGAGCACGAAGCCCGCGAAAAAGGTGTAGGTCATGCCCGCATAGGTGCTGAAGAGCTCGGGCCCGGGCTGGAGCCCGTGGATAATGAGGCCGCCCATGAGCACGGCCGTCACCGACTCGCCCGGGATGCCGAGGGTGAGCATGGGAATGAGCGAGCCGCCCGTGACCGCGTTGTTGGCCGCTTCGGAGCCGGCCACGCCCTCGATGGAGCCCTTGCCGAACTCCTGCTTGTTCTTGGAGAAGCGCCGTGCCTCGTTATAGCCGATGAAGCAGGCGATGGAGGCCCCCGCGCCGGGCAGGATGCCCACGATATTGCCGATGATCCACGAACGGATGATGGTCGGCGAGATCTTCTTCACCTCGGCCCCGGTGAGGCTGAAGCGGTCCTTGAACTTGGCGGCCGCGGGCCTCGCCTGGATGCGCTTTTCCGCCAGGATGAGCACCTGCGACATGGAGAAGAGGCCGATGAGCGCGCAGGTCACGTCCACGCCGTTGTAAAGCGTGCTCTGGCCGAACATGAAGCGCGGCACACCCTCCATGGGATCCATGCCCACCGTGGAAATGAGCAGGCCGAGCACGCCGCTCATGAGGCCCTTGATCATGGACTTGGACGACACGCCCGCGATGATGGTCAGCCCGAAAAGCGAGAGCCAGAAATATTCCGGGCTCTTGAACTTCATGGCGAGCTGCGCCAGCGGCGGCGCGAAGAAATAGAGCGAGATGCAGCTTAAAAGGCCGCCGCAGAAGGAGGCGAAGCAGGCCACGGTGAGCGCCTTGGCCGCCTGGCCGCGCAGGGTGAGCTGGTAGCCCTCGATGGCCGTGGCCGCCGAGGCCGGCGTGCCCGGCGTGTGGATGAGGATGGCGCTGATGGAGCCGCCAAAGATGGCCCCGCAGTAGATGCCGCCGAGGATGATCAGGCCCGTGGCCGGGTCCATGCCGAAGGTCACGGGCAAGAGCAGGGCCACGCCCATGGCGGCGGAAAGGCCGGGCAGGCAGCCGATGGTCACGCCCACGGCCGTGGCCGCGGCCATGAGCAGGAGGTTGAGCGGGCTTAAGGCTTGCAGGAAGCCCGTGCCCATGAGCGCCAGAGTGTCCATGCGTCGTCCTTATGTGAGGTGGGCGTGGCGAAAATCGGGCCGCGGCTAGCCGAACAGGATGCCGCGCGGCAGCGGCACCTTGAGAAAGAGCGTGAACACCGAATAAATGAGGATGCCGAGCACCGCCAGCGTGATCGCCATATGCAGCGGCGGGACCTTGAGCCGCCACATGACCGCCACCATGTAGACAAGCCCGGCCGGGTAAAAGCCCACATAGTGCATGAGCGCGAGATAGGCCACCGAGGCGATGACCACAAAGAAGAACTGGCCGGCCAGAAAGCCCTTGAAAATCTCGGGCAGGTCATTGACGAGGCCGGGCTTTTCCGGGCCGGGCACGGTGATCCCGGCCTCCTCAATGGCCGGGCGTCCGGAAAAGAGCCGCCAGAGGCGCGTGGCGAGATAGAGCGTGTTCAGCCCGGCGAGCCCGGCGATGAGGCAGAGCGGGTACACCTGGGCCGCGGCCTTGAGCTCGAGGGTCATCACAAGAAAGAGCAGGCAGGTGGCGTAGATAATGGCCACCACGCCGATGTCGGAGCGGGTCATGCTGGCTCCCGGGTTTGGGCGCTGGCGAAAGCCGCCGGCCCGGACGGAATCGGGTTCCGCCCGGGCCTTGCGGCAAGGCTTTGTCGTGCGTTTGCGTGATGGTGCGGAGATGGGCGTGCCTGCTTAATGCCGAAATCATCCGTCAAAAACAGCCTTTCCGGCGCTTGCTGCGTCAGAGAAAAATTTTCTTGGTCGAGTACTTAAGTACACTCCCTGCGAAAATTTTTATCTTCCTTGCAAGCGCCGAAAAATCTTATTTTTTAGGATTCTTCCGGCACTAGCACCCGTCTTCCG
>CAMWTD010000072.1 GCA_947177085.1 uncultured Desulfovibrio sp. | reverse complement strand
GCCGCGCCATGTCCACCTCGCCCATGTAGACCGCGCACTCAAGGTCCATGAGGGCGGCGCTCGCAGCGGTGGCCACGCCGTGCTGGCCGGCCCCTGTCTCGGCGACCACGCGCTTCTTGCCCATGCGGCGCGCGAGGAGGCACTGGCCGAGGGTGTTGTTGATCTTGTGCGCGCCCAGGTGGTTCAGGTCTTCCCGCTTGAGCCAGATCTGCGCGCCGCCGAGGCTGCGGCTCAGGTTGGCGCAGTGGAAAACCGGGCTCGGGCGGCCGGCGAAGTGGGTGTTGAGGCTGTCGAGCTCGCGGTGGAAGGAGCTGTCTTCCAGAGCGGCCGCAAAGGCGTCCGCCACCTCGTCGAGGCGCGCCTTGAGCGGCGCGGGCACGAACTGGCCGCCGTACGCGCCGAAAAATCCCCTGCTGTCGGGCTTGCCCGTGAGGGCGGCGTCCTGCTTCTCGCTCATGGTCATCTCCTTTATGGATATGGATGCTTTTCCCGGGGGCGGCCGCCGGCATGCGCCGGCCGCGAAGCGACAAACGCGGTCACTCTCACGTTTTTGCGCGGCCGCTGTCAAGCCGTCATCCGCGTGGACAGAAGGGCGGAAAGCGGCTAGACTGCGCCGCCTGAAAAGCCCTCAACCGGAGGCCCGACCATGCTTGACGAGCGCCATATCGGCGACGGCAAGGTGCTGCTGCTCGCGGGCGGCGGCAAGATCTTCACGGATATCGCCGCCCGCTTCGTCCGCAGCGAGCGCGAACTGGAGGACATCGCCGCCTCGCCCTATTCGCGCGAGATCGTGCGCAATATTCTCTCAAGCGGTCACCGGGCCGCGCTGGAATTCGACTGGTTCCTCTTCGGAGTTGAAGGCTTTTCCCGCGTGACCGAGGTGCAGCTCGTGCGCAAGCGGCACGCCTCCTACCTTATCAAGTCCGGCCGGGCGGAACTCAAGGGGAAACGCCGCTTCAGCGTGGCGTGGCCCCGCAGCGTCGCCGACTTCAGCGCCGAAGTGACGCTGCCCGGCGGGGGGCGGGCGCGCCTCTCCGGCCGCGACCTGGCCGACCTTTCGCGCCAGTGGTACGAGGCCGGCCTCGCGCAGGGACTCCCCGAGGAGGACCTGCGCTACCTCAAGCCCCAGGCGACCACCTTCAAGGCCATCATCGGCATGAACGCCCACGCGCTGCTCGACTGGTTCGCCATCCGCTGCTGCCGCAACGCCCAGGCCGAGATCCGCGACCTCGCGTGGAAGATGCTGCGCCTTTGCCGCAAGGCCGCGCCGGACCTCTTCGCGGGCGCGGGCCCGAGCTGCGTCGGGCTTGGCTATTGCCCGGAAAACGCCTTGCAAAACGCGGCCTGCCGGGGACGCATCCTGACGAAGGAGGAAGCCCTCGCCATCCTGCGCCAGCGGGAGCGGGCCGAGGGCATGGCGGACCCCGCGGTCTTCAACGGGCCTGGCTCGGAGGAGACATAGGCGGGAGCGCTGGCCCGGAATCCGCCCGGGGAGCCCCCCGGGAGTCCCGGCCGTTGACCACGGCCCCGACCATGACGCCGAGATAGCTCATGGCGAGCCCCAGCCACCAGATGCGGTAAAAATCGTGCCCGAAGATGCCGTTGACGAGCCAGCCCGCCAGGCCCAGCCAGAACCAGGCCGCAAGCCGCCAGTAGACGCTCGAGCTCCCGGTCTCGCATTCCTTGAGCAGGCGCGGGCGGATGCGCCGCCAGCCCCACCAGAGGAAGCCCAGCAGAAAGACCATGCCCAGGCTGAAGCCCACGAGGCCGTGGGCATAGAGCATGTCCAGGAAGAGATTGTGCGGGTGGGAGATGGTGATGGCCTCCCGGGCCGGGGCGAGCCCGAGCGCGCGGAAGGCCGGGTTGTACTGGCCCGCGCCCGCGCCGAACCAGGGATGCTCGAGAAAAACGTTCCAGCCGAGCTTCCAGAGGTCCCAGCGGTTGTCGCCGCTGATGCTCAGCGGGGAGAGGCGCGCGGGCTGGAGCAGGGAAAAGGCCCCCAGCACCAGCGCGGGCCAGAGGAGGGCGCGCCAGTTCAGGCGGCGGTAGCGCAGGAGCGCCCAGAGCGCGAGGACCCCGGCAATGGCGAGCACGCCGCTGCGGCTTGAGGCCCCCTGGAGCAGGAAGAAGGCGGGCCAGAGCAGGGCCGCGAAAATGAGGGCCGCGGCGGCGGGGCCCAGGGCGCGCCGCAAGAGGAACCAGGCCCCGAAGGCCGGGATGAGCGCGAGCGCGATATAGTTGCCCACGCTGTAATCCCCGAGGCTCCCGGTGAGCCGCCCGGCATTGCGCTTGTAGCCCATGATGAAGTCGGTCCCGGTGGCGGCCTGCCACAGGCCGTCCAGGCCCTGCCAGAAGCAGGCGAACACACAGGCCCAGACAAGGCGGCGCAGATCGCGCCCGTCGCGCACGCATTCCATGCCGATGAAGGGCAGGATGAAGCCCTTGTTGACGCCCGTGCCAGCATGGAGCAGGGAGGCGAGCGGCGAGGCCGAGGCCGCGATGCCGATGAGGGTCATGCCCGCGGCGCACAGGAAGAGCCACTTCACGTCGAGCCGGGCCAGCACGCTTTCGCGCCAGGCGTGGCGATAATAGGGCGCGAGAAAGACGAGGCAGAGCAGGGGCATGACCTCGCGCATCCCGTAGCCGGCGGGAAAGGTCGCAAGCGAGGTCCAGAAGCTCGCGAAGAGCCACGAATGCCAGAAGTCCGCCGGGCGCTCGGCATGGGCCGTGCGCAAGGCATCCCACAGGGCGCGCAGGCGCGCCCTGGCGGCGTCGACGTGGCGGATCATTACGGTCTCCCCCGGGTCCGGGCTGCCTTGCCCGGGCCGAAGCCCGCGGCAGCGGCAGGCCGGGCGTGGAGCATAGGCGCAGGCAGGAAAAATTTCAAGGGCGCATGGGCTTGTCTTGCGGACGCTATGGGGCTATCATGTTGCCTTCATTGCGCAGTCGCGCCGGAAGCGGCGCGGACAATTATTAAAGAACCTTGTCTTTTTTGAGGATGACATGGCCCGATTTTCCGATGCTTCGCGCGCCCCGGAGGGCGCCCGCTTCACCAATTTTGATGAAGTGTACAGTGCCCTCTATGTGGATTTCGACAACATCTATACCCGTATCCTCGAGGCGGACCCGGACGCGGCCCGCGCTTTCGGCTTTTCCCCCTATCGCTGGGTGCGCTGGATCGAGAACCACGCCCTGCGCATCCTCTATGGCGACGGCGTGCGGCGGCGCATCCTGAAGCGCACCTGCTACCTCAATCCCGAGCGCTACCGCGAGTTCCGCAATCCCTTCATCCGCAGCGCCTTCCAGGTGGTGGACTGCCCGCCACTCACCTCGCGCGGCAAGACGAGCACGGACATCCATCTTGTCATGGACTGCATGGATGACCTCTCCCACTCCACGCATTTCGACGAATTCATCATCCTTTCCGGCGACGCGGATTTCACGCCCCTGCTCATCCGCCTGCAGGAACACGCCAGGCGCACCCTGGTGCTTTCCGTGGGCTATTCCTCCCCCGCCTATGCGGCGGCCGCCTCGTGGCGCATCCGCGAGGACTGGTTCATCCAGCAGGCCCTGCGCGACGACCGCGCGCCCGAGGGCGAGGAGGAATCCGTGGCGAGCCACGCCGCGCGCTTCGTGCCGCAGGGGGCGCGCGCGCCGCTCGCCGAGGCGGATGAGGATGACGACGACCCCTGCCCGGGCAACGAGTAGGCGGCCGCCCCGGCGAATTTCCGGCGGGGCCGCCCGCCGTTCCCTTGTCACCGCAACCCTTTTGAGGAGGCCTCCCATGTTCCGTTCCCTCTTCGGCGGGCTTTTGCTCGCCCTGGCCCTTGTGGCCCTTGGCGGCGTTGCCGAGGCCGCCGAAAAATACACCGTGGCCAGCGACTGCACCTGGCCGCCCATGGAGCTTCTGGACGACCAGAAGCAGCCCACCGGCTACTCCGTGGACTATATCAAGGAAGCCGCCAAGGCCGCGGGCATCGACGTGGACGTGCAGAACGTGGCCTGGGACGGCATCTTCGGCGGCGTCGCCACGGGCAAGTACGACATCGTGGCCTCCTCCACCACCATCACGCCCGAGCGCCAGAAGCAGTTCTCCTTCACCGTGCCCTACTATGAGGTGGAGCAGGCCGTCATCCTGCCCGCGGGCCAGAACATCCAGAGCCTCGCCGACCTCAAGGACAAGAAGGTGGGCGGCCAGATCGGCACAACCGGCATCTTCGTCATGCGCAAGGCCGACACCGGGGCGGACCTGCGTGAATATGACGACGTGGGCCTCGCCATCCAGGATCTCGTGGGCGGCCGCATCGACGCGGTCATCTGCGACGACCCGGTCGCCATGTACTATGTGAACAAGAAGCCCGACACCGCCGGCAAGCTCAACCTCTCTTTCAAGACCGGCGACAAGGAATATTACGGCTTCACCGTGCGCAAGGGCCGCGACGACCTCGTGGAAAAGCTCAACAAGGGCATCAAGGCGGTCAAGGATTCCGGCAAGGAAGCCGAGCTCATCAACAAGTGGATGGGTGACGGCAAGTAGCCTGGCAGTTTCAAGCAAGGGGCCCGGCCAGGACCTCCCGCGGAGGATCCCGCATGGACAATCACGGCACCAATTCCGATCGGCCCGCAAGCGATCCGGGAAGGGCGGGGCAGCCGACCTTCCTTGGCCTCTTCCGCCCACGGCGCGGGCTCAACCCCACCCTTGAGGAAGAGGAAGTCCACAGCAAGGCCAATATCGTCCTTGTCACCGACGGGGCATCCATCCCCAACCCGCAGGAGCGCAGGCTCGTCAACGCCTGGTCCATCGCCCTCGTGGGCGCGGTTGGCTCGCTGTTCGCGCTCTGCCTGCTCTGGCCGGACCCCTATTTGCGCATCCTGCTCTATTTGCCGGACGGTGTTCTCATCACCTTTGAGATCACCGTCCTTTCCATCTGCTTCGCCGTGCCGCTGGGGCTGCTCACGGGCCTCGGGCGCATCTCCCGCAACCGATTCATCAATCTCTTGGCCTCCACCTATGTGGAGGTCATCCGCGGCATCCCGCTGCTCGTGCAGCTCTTCTACATCTATTATGCGCTCTCGCGCTTCTTCCAGGTGAGCGGCATCGCCTCGGCCGTGACCGCCATCAGCATCTGTTACGGCGCGTACATGGGCGAGGTGTTCCGCGCGGGCATCATGGCCATCCCCAAGGGGCAGACAGAGGCCGCGCGCTCGCTGGGCTTCAACCGCTTCCAGACCATGTTCCTCGTCATCCTGCCGCAGGCCTGGCGCACCATTTTGCCGCCGGTGGGCAACGAGTGCATCGCCATGCTCAAGGACACGTCGCTCGTGTCCATCCTGGCCGTGCCGGACATCATGCAGCGCGCCCGCAGCTTCGTGGGGACGACCTATCTTTATTTTGAGACCTACACGGTGGTGGCCCTCATCTACCTTATCATCACCCTCATCCTCTCCAAGTGCGTGAGCCACATGGAGGGCAGGCTCAATTATTACGACGGCAAGTAAGCTCCCGGGAACCTTGCCACATTGCAAAAGGCTCCGCCTCGCGCGGGGCCTTTTGCATTTGGCGGCCATTGGCGTTAGCATGGTGGCGGCCCGGCGGACGCTGTCGCGCCCCCCGAGCCGGAAATGATCGGCAAGGGACAACCCCCATACAAGGAGTCGCCATGTTTTGTGACCAGTGTGAACAGACTGCCAAGGGCGTCGGCTGCACCGTGGCCGGCGTGTGCGGCAAGACTGCGGATGTGGCCCTGCTCCAGGACCAGTTGACCTATCTTTTGCGGCGTCTCGCCCCGCTGGTTGAGCAGGCGCGCGAAAAAGGCATGAATACGGACGTCTATGACGATTTCATCGCCGACACGCTCTTCGCCACGCTGACCAATGTGAACTTTGACGCCAAGGCCATCGAGGCCCTCCAGACCGAGACCCTGCTCCACGCGCGCACGCTCGCGGCGCAGCTCGGCGAAGTGCCCGAGGACCTTTCACTCTCCATCGAGGAATACCGCAAGCAGCTCCCCGAAAGCGTGGTGGGCATGGACAACTTCTCCAGCGACGCGGACGTGAACTCCGCCATGCAGATCCTGCTCTTCGGGCTCAAGGGCCTCTGCGCCTACAAGGACCACGCCGCGCGCCTCGGCCAGCGCGACAAGGAGCTCTCGTCCTTCGTCTGCAAGGCGCTCATCGCCGGCAGCCCGTGGGACGGCGCGGTGCGCGACCTCGGCGGCTGGCTCGACCTCGTGCTGGAATGCGGCCGCGGCAATCTCAAGGCCATGGAACTGCTGGACGCGGGCAATACCGGCCACTTTGGCGACCCGGTCCCCACCCCGGTGGACCTCGGCCACCGCAAGGGCAAGGCCATCCTCATCTCCGGCCATGACCTCTATGACCTCGAGGCCCTGCTCAAGCAGACCGAGGGCACGGGCATCAATGTGTATACGCATTGCGAGATGCTGCCGGCGCACGGCTATCCGCGCCTCAAGGCCTATCCGCACCTCGCCGGGCACTTCGGCACGGCCTGGCAGAACCAGCAGAAAGAGCTGCCGGACTTCCCGGGCCCCGTGCTTTTCACCACCAACTGCATCCAGAATCCGCGCGCCTACGGCGACAAGGTGTTCACCTCCGGCAATGTGTCGTGGCCCGGCTGTACGCATTGCAGGGAGCGCGACTTCTCCGCGGTCATCGAGAAGGCCAAGGCCATGCCCGGCTATGCCGAGGACGCGCCCGGCCAGAAGATCCTCACGGGCTTCGGCCGCAAGACCATGCTCGCCGCCGCCCCGGCCGTGCTGGACGCCGTGGCCCAGGGCAAGCTCAGGCACATCTTCCTTGTGGGCGGCTGCGACGGCGCAAAGCCGGCCCGCAACTACTACACGGAATTTGTGGAAAAAACGCCCCAGGACACCGTGGTGCTCACGCTCGCCTGCGGCAAGTTCCGCTTCTACAACAAGGATCTGGGCAAGCTCGGCGACTTGCCGCGCCTCATGGACTGCGGCCAGTGCAACGACGCCTATACCGCCATCCAGACGGCGCTTGCCCTGGCGGACGCGCTCAAGTGCGACGTCAACGACCTGCCGCTCTCCATGGTGCTTTCGTGGTATGAGCAGAAGGCCGTGGCCATCCTGCTCACGCTTTTGGCGCTGGGCGTCAGGAACATCGTCATCGGGCCGAGCCTGCCCGCTTTCGTGTCGCCCGCCATCCTCAACATCCTCGTGGAGCAGTGGGGCCTTCGCCTCATGACCACGCCGGACGAGGACATGGCGCGGCTGCTCGGCAAGAAATAGCCATGCACTGTAGGGCCGCCGCCCGCGGACCGGGCGGCGGCCTCTCCGGAATGTCAGGAGGTCCCCATGCGCCGCACAGACAGGGAAAGGACGGATGCCGCCTTTTTTGACGAGGTCCTCGCCAAGGCCGAGGTCATCTTCCTCGCGCTTACGAACGGCGATTTTCCCTATTGCCTGCCCGTGAACTTCGCTCGCGACGGGGAGCGGCTGTATATCCACTGCGCCCACGAGGGGCTCAAGCTCGACTGTGTGCGGGCCGACCCGCGCGTGGCCTTCAGTTGCGCGGTGGACATCGAGATCGACCGCGAAAACGCCTCCACCTATTACAAATCGGTCTGCGGCACGGGGCGCGCGCAAGTTGTGGAAAACATGACGGAAAAGCGGCATGCGCTCGACTGCATCGGCAGCCGCTACGCCGCGCGTTGCCCGCGCCCCACGCCGGAAGCCACGGCCCGGCGCGTGGCCATCCTGCGCATCGATATTCTCTCCATGACGGGCAAGGCCTGCCTGCCCAAGTGAGGCGGCGCTGTCGAAGGCGCGGCCACTTCCAGCGCGCGCAAGGGGGCGTCCATGCGCAAGAAATTTGTCCTCGCAGGGGCCAGCCTCTGCCTTTTCCTGCTTGTTTCCGCAGCCTGCCTGGCTGGGGCGGCGGCCCCGGCCGGGGGCCTGCGCTATTTCCTCCAGCCGCCGGATGTGGAGGGCAGCCCGACGCCGTACGGCAACAATGCGGCGGCGGCCCGCAGCGTCCGGAGCGGGGACGCGGACATCTATTATGAGGTCTATGGCGAGGGCGCGCCGGTGTTCGTGTTCCACGGCGGCGGCGTGGGTTCGCCCTATGAACTCGGCAAAATCATCGACGGCCTGCGCGGCGACCATCAGGTGGTGGTCGTCTCCACCCGGGGCCACGGCCGCTCGGAAATCGGCCACAACCCCCTGAGCCTGCGCCAGAAGGCAGAGGACATGCTCGCCGTGATGGGAAAAATCACGGACAGTCCCGCGACGCTGCTGGGCTTCAGCGACGGGGCCTATACGGCGCTCGCCGTGGCGGCCCTCAGGCCGCAGGCGGTGGAGCGCGTCGTGGCCATCGGGGCGGGTACGCTCGAGCCGGGTTTTTTTCCGGACAGGCTGCCGCTTGCGGAACTGGAAAAGCTGGACAGGGCCTATGTGGAGCAAATGCGGGCGCTTGCGCCGGAACCGCAAAGGCTTGGCGACTTCCTCAATGACTACATGGCCTTCTGGCACAAGGCGAAGGTGGGCCGCGAGACCTTCGGGGCCATTCGCTGCCCGGTGCTCTTCGTGGTGGGCGACGGGGACACGCACGCGCCGCCAAACACCGTGCTGGAAGCGCGGGACATGACCGCCAATGCGCGCCTCTGCGTCGTGCCCCATGCCGGCCACGCGGCCTTTCTGGACAATTATCCCGTGGCCTGGGAAGCAATCAGCCAGTTCCTCAATGCGCCTCTCAAGGAACTGGAGCGGGACGGCGCCAAAAAGCAGGGATTCTGAGGCCGGGGCGGACGGCAGCGTGCGTGGAGGGATGTTACAAAATGCAGTTGCCGGGCCTTCCTTAATTCCGTCTGGAGCGAAGCGGAAGACGGGTGCTGCGACCGGATGGCGGCGCGAAGCGCCGTGCCCGTTGACGAGCAAAGCGAGTCCTACGGGCATCGACAGCAGCGATAGTGCCGGAAGAATCCTAAAAAATAAGATTTTTTGCTGCTGGCGCGCCAGCCGTTGCCCGGCTTGCCGGTCTTACGGATAGCGACAGCGATTGCGTTGGATGGCTGACGCGGTAACTAATTGCTGTCTCCATCCGTAGCTTCCTTCGTCGCAACGGCTGGAG
>CAMWTD010000071.1 GCA_947177085.1 uncultured Desulfovibrio sp. | reverse complement strand
TCAACCCCGCGGCCAACACGGCCGAGGGCACGCCCATCTACGGGATGCCCATCCTGGATGTGGACAAGGCCAAGGGCGTCATCATCTGCAACTATGACGAAAAGCCGGGCTATGCGGGCGTGGAAAACCCGCTCTACAGCAAGCCGGGCGTGGTCATGATGCTCGGCGACGCCGCCGCGAGCCTTGACAAGCTCCTCGCCATGCTGCGGAGCTAGGAGGAATTGGGGGAAGCTGCCTTTCCGGGGCATCGCGCTTGAAAGCTGTGAAAAAAAATGCTAGGGTAAAGGCAGAGTAGTAGGGGATTTCCATCATTGACTTCAGGAGGGTGTATGAGCTTCAAGAAACTGTGTGTCCTGACGCTGGCGTTCCTGTTCATGCTCACCGTGTCCGCCCAGGCGGCGGTGAGCTACAAGGTCGCCGTGGGCGACCCCGAGGATTCCGAGCAGGGCGTGGCCGCGCTGGCCTTCAAGGCCTATGTGGAGAAAGAGACCAAGGGCGAAGTGCAGATCGACCTCTTCTTCGCCGGCGCGCTCGGCGACGAGAGCGAGGCCTTCCGCAACGTGCAGAAGGGCACCCTGCCCTTTGCCGTGGGCGGCATCGCCAACCTCGTGCCCTTCGAGAAGAAGCTGGGCCTCCTGACGCTGCCCTATCTCTTCGAGAATCTTGACGAAGTGGTGAAGGGCACCAACGGCAAGCCCGCCGAGCTGCTCAACAGCTATGCCACCAAGGCCGGCTTCCGCATCCTCTGCTGGACCTACACCGACTTCCGCTACATCTCCAACTCCAAGCATCCCATCAAGAAGCTCGACGACATCAAGGACCTCAAGTTCCGCGTGCCGCAGAGCGCCGTGCTCATCGCCGCCTACAAGGCCTTCGGCGGCAGCCCCACCCCCATCTCCTGGGCCGAGACCTTCACGGCTCTCCAGCAGGGCGTGGTGGACGGCCAGTGCTACGGCTACATCGGCTTCAAGGCCATGAAGTTCAACGAAGCCAACCAGAAGTACCTCACCGAGGTGCATTACACCTACCAGCTCCAGCCGCTGGTCATGAGCGAGCGCGTCTACAAGAAGACCAAGCCCGAGCTCCAGAAGATCTTTGTGGACGGCGGCATGTTCGCCCAGGAAGCCGTGCTCAAGTACCAGAAGGAATACGCCCAGGCCGCCAAGGACGCCCTCATCGCGGGCGGCCTCGTGGTCGACATGCTTGAGGACGAGGAAGCCTGGAAGAAGGCCGCCTATGACAAGGTGTGGCCCGAAATGGCCGACTTCGTGGGCGGCAAGGACGCCATCAACGAATACCTCAAGGCCATGGGCAAGCAGCCCTGGCAGAACTAGGTTCACGGTTCCCTTGGGCCGGGCCCTTTGCGGGCCCGGCCGCCTTGCGGCCATGCCGCCATTCACGCGCACATTGGCATAAGCTGCCGGGCCCGCCCGGCTGACAGCCTGGGGGGTTCGGCGTGAAGAAGTTCGTTCTGGCTTTCATGGACCACTTTGAAAGCTATCTCTGCCAGTTTTTGCTGGTCTTTTTCGTCGTTGTCGTCTTCATCCAGATCATCCTCCGCTTCCTGGACGCCTCGCTCCCCTGGACGGAAGAGATCGCGCGCTTCGCCTTCATCTGGTTCATCCTTTTCGGCGCCTGCTACGCCACCCGGCTGTGCGCGCTCAACCGCGTCACGCTCCAGTTCGCCAAGGCGCCCAAGTGGGTCGCCAACCTTTTGCTCTTCATCAGTGACATGATCTGGCTGGCCTTCAGCCTCATCATGGCCTGGCAGGGCTACCTCGCGGTGCTTGACCTGCGCGAATTTCCCTATGCCACCCCGGCGCTCGACTGGGACATGGGCTATATCTATCTGGTCTTTCCGCTGAGCTTCACGCTCATGGCCATCCGCATCCTGCAGGTGAACTACATCAAGTTCGTCCTCAAGCAGGAAATCGCCGACCCGGACCAGGAGGCGGTGAAGCAGAGCCAGAGCGCCCTGCTTGAAGACAGCGGCAAGGAAGGAGGAGCTGCCTGATGGAAGCGCTCTCCCCTCTGGGCATCGGCGGCCTGCTCTTCGCCGTCTTCTTCGTCCTGCTGCTTATTGGCTGTCCCATCATGGTCGCCCTCGGCGTGGGCACCATGGTCTGCTTCATCATCCTCGACATCGACCTCTCGATGATGATTGAGCGGGCCTTCGCCTCGCTCACGGCCTTCCCGCTCATGGCATTGCCGGCCTTCGTGCTCGCGGGCGCGCTCATGGAAGCCTCGGGCATATCGCGAAGACTCGTGGCCGTGGCCGAGGCCTTCGTGGGCCCCATCCCCGGCGGCCTCGCCATCTCGACCGTGCTTTCCTGCGTGTTTTTCGGGGCCATTTCGGGCTCCGGGCCGGCCACCACGGCTGCGGTCGGCATGCTGATGATCCCGGCCATGACCAAGCGCGGCTACAACACGGCCTACGCGGCCGCCACCACGGCCACGGCCGGCGGCATCGGCATCATCATCCCGCCGAGCATCCCCATGGTCATCTACGGCGTCACCGGTCAGGTGAGCATCTCCAAGATGTTCATGGCCGGCTTCATCCCGGGCTTCCTCATCGCGCTCTCGCTCTGCCTGCTCCACTTCTTCAAGTGCCGCAGGCTCAATCTCGGCGGCGATTCCTGGTCGCTCAGGCATCTGCTGCACACCATTAAAGACGGCTTCTGGTCCATCCTCGCGCCGCTGATCATCCTGGGCGGCATCTACGCGGGCCTGTTCACGCCCACCGAAGCCGCCATCGTAGCCATTTTCTATACGCTCTTCGTGGGCATCTTCATCCACCGCGAGCTCAAGTTCAAGGCGTTCATGGCCTCGCTGAACACCACCTCGTGGCTCACGGGCCGCGTGCTCGTGCTCGTGTTCACGGCCACGGCCTTCGGCTACCTGCTCACCTCGTACCGCATCCCCGTGGAGCTCGCCAACTGGGTTTTGAGCTTCACCAACAACGTGTACATGGTGTGGGTCTTCGTGGTGGTGCTGCTCATCTTCCTCGGCATGTTCATGGAGACGCTGGCCATCATCATGCTGGTGACGCCGGTGCTTTTGCCCATCATGACGGCCTACGGGGTGGACCCCATCCACTTCGGCCTGATTCTCATCTGCTGCTGCGGCATCGGCTTCTCCACGCCGCCGCTCGGCGAGAACATGTTCATCGCCTCGGGCATCTCCAACCAGTCGCTGGAGATCATCTCGCTCATGGCCATGCCCATGGTCTTCGCCAACCTGCTCGCCATTGTCATCCTGGTGGCCTTCCCGAGCCTCGTCATGTTTCTGCCGAACATGATGACCGTGGCAGCACCGTAGCAAGCGCAGGACGGGCGGCGGGTTTTCCCGCCGCCCTCCTTTCAGTGTCCCGCTTCACCCTGTCCGAATCCACCCGCGCGAGGTTTCCATGCGTACCAAAGTTTTCCTGCCGATCCTCCTGGCGCTCCTCTTTGTGGCCGCGCCCCTCCTTGTCCATGCGGCGGCCACGGGGGGCAAGGCCGCCAAGGCCGCCCTTGTCGCTTCCGGGGACTCCGTCACCATCAGCTTCGCCATCGGCGACCCCGAAGACTCCGAAATGGGGATGCTGGGCCTGGCCTTCAAGAACTATGTGACCCGGGCCAGCAAGGGAAGGATCAATATCAAGCTCTCCTACAGCGGCGGACTGGACGCAGACGAGACCTTCCAGTTCCACCGCGTGCAGACGGGCAAGCTCGGCATGATGCTCGGGGGCGTGGGCAACCTCGCGCCCATGGTGCGGGGGCTCGGCGTGGTGACGCTGCCCTATCTCTTCCCCAATGAGGAGGCCGTGGTGCGCGGCACCACGGGCAAGGCGGCGGAGCTGCTCAACAGCTATGCGGAAAAGGCGGGCCTGCGCATCCTCGCCTGGACCTATTACGGCTACCGTTACCTTTCCAACAGCAAGCGCGCCATAGACAGCCCGGACGACATGCAGGGGCTGCGCATCCGCGTGCCGCAGAGCCTCGTGATGATCAAGACCTACCGGGCCTTCGGGGCCATCCCCATGCCCGTGGCCTGGCCCATGACGCGCAACGCGCTCAAGAACGGCCTCGTGGACGGCCAGTGCTATGACTATAGCGGCTTCAGGGCCATGAAGTTCCATGACGCGGGCCAGAAATACATCACCGAGCTCCACTACCTCTACAATCTTCAGCCCCTCGTCATCGGCGTCGGCGTTTTTGACGCCCTCCCCGAGGCCGACCGCAAGATCCTCGTGGAGGCCGGCCAGCATGTGCAGGAGCTTTCGCTCCAGTACCAGAAGGAAATGAACGCCATGGCAAAGACGGCGCTCAAGGCCGAAGGGGTGAAGATCACCACCGTGGAGGACGAAAGCGCCTGGCGCGACCTCGCCCTGCGCGAAGTCTGGCCCGAAACGGCCGAAAGCGTGGGCGGCCGCGAGGCCATCAACGCCTATCTCGAAGCCTGCGGCCTGCCCCTCTGGGAGGCCGCCGCGGATAAGGCCGAGAAAGCGGAGAAGCAGCCCGAGAAAGCTGAAAAGAAGGCGAAGTAAGCGGCTTTTAACCGTGTGCGGCGTACGCGCCCCGGGTTTTACGACCCGGGGCGCGTTTTTGTTGCTTGCCAAGGGTGTCCGGCACATGGCGCTTTCTGGACAGGCTGCATGAGGAAGCAGCGGGGGAAAGAACGGGCCGTGGGGGTCTTTTGGCTTACGGCCGGAGCGCCCCGTTCAGCACGTCCGCAAGCGGGGTATCGCCACGGCTGTAGGCGTCGCGGCGCGCGGCCTTGAGCCGGGCCCGGTTGGCGGCGATGCGGTCGGGGTCCGTGGGGGGGGCGATGCCGGCGGCAATGGCGGCCGCATCCCCGGCAAATTCCGCAAGTGGGCCTTGCGGATGCGTAAGGGCCTGCAAACGGGCGGCAAGCTCCGCCGCCGGGAAGAAGCGCAAGCCCTGCATGCCGGCGGCAAGCGCCTCGCGCGGGCGTCCCTCGGCTTCGCGCAGCTCCATGAGGCGCAGCCAGCCCCCGCGCCAGAGCGGTTCGCGTATAAGGGCTTCCGCAACGGCATCGCCGTCCGCCTGCGCCGTCGCGGCCGCCAGTTCCCGCGCGCCGGCTTCGGGGAGCTCCAGCCAGCAGGAAAGTCCCGCATCCAGCCGCATGACATAGCCGTCCAGACGCCCGAGCAAATGCAGGTCCGGCCGAAGGTTTTTCCCGTGGCGGCGCATGAGCAGTTCGCCATTGGCCGTGTCGTGCACGAAGCGGCCGGGCGTGGCGCTCGTATGATGGATAATGCGGCTTTCCGACGTCACGGCGAGCTTGCGGCCGCCCGCAATGAGGTTGAGGCAGAGGTCCATGTCCTCATAGCCGTTGCGGTAGCCCTCGAAAAAGCCTCCGGCCTCTCGGAAGAGCTGGGCCGGCAGCATGAGGGCCGCGCCGGTGATGGCCTGGAGCGGGCGCGCATGCCCGATGACCGGGTGATCGCCCGGGAAGAACTCATAGAGATGGCCCACGCGGAAAAAGGGCGAAAACGTAATCCCGCAATGCTGGAGCCGGCCGTCGGGATAAAGCAGGCGCGGGCCCGCGGCGGCCACGCGGCCCTTGAAGGCGGCGAGCAGGGGGGGCAGCCAGCCTTCGGTGCACAAGGCGTCATTGTTGAGGAAGAAGAGCATCTCGCCCGTGGCGGCCTGTGCGCCGGCATTGCAGGCGCGGGCGAAGCCCAGGTTTTCCTCCATGCGCAGCAGGCGGAAGGCTGGCCCGAAGAGCTCGCGCCCGAGCGGCGGCAGGGCCACGGGCGTGGCGTCCGTGGAGCCGTTGTCCACCACGAGGACCTCGAGGTCGGCCCCGGAGCTGTGCGCGGCTAGCGAGCGAAGGCAGGCGCTGGTGAACTCAACCAGGTTCCAGGCCGGGATGATGACGGACACGCGCATGGCGTCCCTCCTGTCGGCTTCGGGTCACTTTGGGGAGCGGGCGTTGCGCCACGCGGATGCGGCGGCCACGAAATTGCGGGCCCAGCAGGGTACGGCCGGGGCGAAAATGTGGGTATACGCCGCCCAGGTGCGCCGGCAGAGGATGCCGTCCCCCGCGCCCGCGCTGCACGCCTGGCGGCCCATGCCGCACCCCCGCGCAAGCTCGAGGGCGGGGGGCGGCGCGACGGCATCCAGCACGCAGCGCGAATAGTGAAATTCATGGCCGCGCAGCCGCAACCCTATGGGAAAGAAGGGGTTTTTTGCCCGAACCACGGCCTCCACATAGCCGAGGCCCTGGGGGCGCGGCGTCCAGACGATGCGCAGGGGAAGCGCCCCCCCGAGCGGCCAGAACGCGCCGTCGCGTTCCATGCCCTGCGAAAGCAGGATCATGCCGCCACATTCCGCATATATGGGCAGGCCGGCGCGCGACAGCCCGGCCAGCCGCGCAAGCCGCGCCGCGCCGGAAAGCTGCGGCAGAAAATCCTCGGGGAAGCCGCCGCCGAGATAGAGGCCGTCCAGCCCGTCCCATGGCTGGGCCTCGCCATCCGGCGCGTCCGTAAGCGAAAGCGGCACGAGCTCCGCGCCGGCATCCGTGAGGGCGGCCAGGTTTTCGGGATAGTAGAACCAGAAGGCGGCATCGCGCACATAGCCGATGCGCGGCCGCTCTTTTGGGGTTGCGGGGCTGCGCGACGGTAAGGGGGGAGACATGGAAACGGAGGGATACCCCGCCTCCCGCGAGGAGGCTTCCCCGGCGCTTTCAGCCTCCACGCCGGGCAGCGGCGGGGCCTCCTGTGCCGCCGTGAGGACGGCCTCCATGTCCACATGCGCGCGCACGAGCGCCGCGAGTTCGTCCAGCATGGTCTCGGCTTCGGCGCTGAGGCTGCCGCCCTTGCTGGCGATGCCCATGTGGCGCTCGGGCAGGGGATTGCGCCCCAGGCGCGGCAAAGCGCCGAGCACGGGGAGCTCAAGGTGTGCCGCCACGGCGCGGCGCAGGGCGGCCTCGTGTCTGGGCGAGCCAACGCGGTTGAAGACCACGCCGCAAAAGCGCAAGCCGGGCTCGAAATGCACAAGGCCGGACAGCAACGCAACGGCGGTGCGCGTCATCTTGGCGGCATCGAGGCAGAGGAGGACGGGGCAGGCGAGAGCGCGCGCAAGCCGCGCCGTGGAGCAGGAGCCCGCCTCGTCCAGGCCGTCATAGAGGCCCCGGTTGCCCTCGATAAGGCCGAGGCGCGCGCTGTCCGGCGGGGCGGCCGCGTCCATCGCCCGGGCGAAGAGCGCGGCCAGTTCCGGCCCCGTGAGGAAGAAGGGGTCGAGATTGGCGGCCGGCGTGCCGGCCGCGCGGCCGAGCCACGCCGCGTCGATATAGTCGGGCCCCTTCTTGAAGGGCTTGACGGGGAGGCCGCCCGCGCGGAAGGCCCGGGCGAGCCCGAGGCTCAGGAGTGTCTTGCCGCCGCCGCCGGACGCGGCGCTCACGCAGAGGCGCGGGTAGCGCGTGGCCTCGGGGGCCGTGTCCGGCGTGGCATCCATGCGGCCGCCTAGTGCTTGAACGAGCGCTGGCCCGTGAAGACCATGGCGACCTGGGGGACGGCCTCGTTGCAGGCCATGATGACCTCGGCGTCGCGCAGGGAGCCGCCTGGCTGGGCGATGGCCGTGACGCCCTGGGCGATGGCAACGTCCACGCCGTCCCGGAAGGGGAAGAAGCCGTCCGAGACGAGGCGCGAACCGGGCAGGCCCCCGCGCGCATCGCGCGTGCGCGCCCGGATGTCGGCGAGCTTTTCCTCTAGGGCCGGGTCGTCCGCCGCCTTCTGCGTAAGCTCATAGAGCGAGAGCCCACACTCGCGGAAGGCCAGGCTGTCCGCATACTTGGTCATGGCCTTGTGGATGGTGAGTTCCACGCAGCCCACGCGGTCCTGCTCGCCCGTGCCGATGGCGACGGTGGCCCCGTCGCGGGCGAAGATGACCGAGTTGGAGGTCACGCCCGCCTCCACGGCCCAGGCGAAGCGCAGGTCCGCAAGCTCCTTGCGGTCGGGCGCGCGCGCCACGACCTCCACGCCGTCCTTCGTGCGGGCCATTGCCGGGAGAAAGTCCGCGTCCGTCAAGATGCGGTTCTGGAAGGATTTCTGGATGATGATGCCGCCGTCGGCGAGGCTCTTGATGTCGAGCCAGGCCGAGCCCACGAGCTCATCGAGACGCCCGAGGCCGGGCAGCTCCATGATGCGCAGGTTCTTGCGGCCCTTGAGGATGTCCACCGCGCCTTCCTCGAAGGCCGGGGCGGCCACCACCTCGAAGTAGCTCGCCGCGATGGTCTCGGCGCAAGGCCGGGTAAGCGGCCGGTTGACCACCACCGCGCCCCCGAAAGCCGCAATGCGGTCGCTCCAGTAGGCGCGGGTGACGGCCTCGGCGATGCCGCCCTCGGCCTCGGCCACCCAGGCCGCGCCGCAAGGGTTGTTGTGCTTGAGGATGACGGCGGCCGGGCGCTCCGTAAGGTATTGGAGGATATTGGCCCCGTTGTCCACATCCGTGAGATTGGTCTTGCCCGGATGCTTGCCCGCCTGGATCATCTGCGCCTCGCTCATGCGCGAGACGATGCCGTGCCCGGGCCCGCGCCAGGCAAGGCCGCCGAGCGTGGGCGAGCCCTCCTTCAGGGCGTAGAGGGCGGCCGGCTGGTCCGGGTTTTCGCCGTAGCGCAGGCCCTTTTCCTCGCCATCGAGAGTCCAGGCGCGCTTTTCATAGACCAGGCGCTCGTCGCCGAGGATGATGGTCATGGTATCGGGGAAGGCATCCTTGCGGATGGTGGAATACATGGCCTTGAGGTCTGGCATGGCGTTCTCCTGCGCTGGGGCGCGGCTGGACAGGCGGCCGCGCCGGAAGTCGCCATCCTAGCATGAAAGACGCCGCCGCGCCAGCGGGCCCGGGCGCGTTGACGCGGGCGGCGCGAACCTCTACAAGAAGGCAACACACTGCGGGAGGTCCCCGGCGCATGGAAAAACTTCTGCTCAAGCTGGCGCGGCAGCTCGACGCCCTGGACGAGGCCTCGCTCATGTCGCTCTGGAGCAAGTACGCCACCCTGACGAGCCGTTTTGAGCCCACGCGGCGCTGGGAGGAGGGGGCCCTCGTTTTCTCGCTCATCCAGGCCAAGCGCTGGAAAAACCAGCTTTTCAACTATTGCTGGCGCGAGCAGCGCCGCCCCCCGGAAGAACGCGTACCCAGGGGCCAGGCGCCGGCACAGGCCCCCGCCGGCGCGGCGCCCGAGGGGCCCATGCC
>CAMWTD010000070.1 GCA_947177085.1 uncultured Desulfovibrio sp. | reverse complement strand
GAGCAGGCCCGCGCGCAAATCCGGCGAGAGGTCGTTGAGCTCGGGCACGCCCGAGGCCGCGGGCAGCACGTCAAAGCCCTTGGCGATGGGGTGGAGCACCTCGGCAAGGTCCCGCCCGCCCATGAGGGCGTCCTGCAGGTTGCCCTCGGGCGTGATGCCGAGCAGCACGTCCAGGTTGGCGAGGCCCATGTCGCAATCCATGAGCAGCGCCTTGAAGCCTTGCTCATGCAGCGCCCAGGCGAGGTTGAGGGTGAGGTTGGTCTTGCCGACGCCGCCCTTGCCGCTGAGCACGGCAACGCTCAAGGTGGTGTTCATTTGGGTTCTCCGCCGAAAAAGAGAAAGCGTTTTTCCCCGGACTGGACCAGGGTGGAGCCGTGGCTCCCGGAAGTTTCCTGATGGATGAAGCCCTCGTCCTGGGCCAGCGCCGCGTCCAGCGCCTCCCCGGCGCGGCGCAAAAGGTCTGCCCCGCGCGGCGCGCGTTCCTGGCCCACGTGGATGACCCCGAGCGCGCAGCAAGCGCCGCTCCCAGCGGTGATGCCCCCGGTGGGGAAGAAGGGTCGCGCGGCCTCGGCAAAGGCCGCCTGCGCGGCCTCCGCGAAGCGGCGCGTGCGAAGCTGGCCCATGCCCGGCAAAAGCAGGATATAGCGCCCCGGAGCGGCCGAGCCCAGGCTGTCGCAGGCTTCGAGCATCCCCTGCAGGGTCTCGCCCAGAAGGCGCTCGAGCCGGGCCACCGTGCCGTCGCCGAGCGCCGTGGAAAGCCTGCGCCGCTCGGCCAGCGCCGCGGCCACAAGGCTCAGGCCGCCGCCGTGGCGCGCAAGGCGCAGAAGCTCGCGCTCCAACTGGGCCGCGAACATGGAGCTCCCGAGGGCCCCCAAAAGCACGTCCCCGGGCCCGGGGCGCGTTGCGCAGGCCGGGTCGGCCCTGAGGTCGGCCACGCGCACCCCTGTCGCCACCTCGTCGGGCACGGGCAGGGCATACCATTGGCTGAGCGGATAGGCGCGGCAAAATTCCTGCCAGCCCTCGTGCGAAAAGCCGCGCACCACCCGCGCCACAATGCGGGCGTCGGGCGAGTCGGCCTCGCCCCCGGGCAGGGAGAGGGCCCCGGGGGCGTCCTCGGCGGCATGGCCGGAGAGGCTGCCCCGAAGGTCCCCGAGCTCGCGGGCGAGCGCGTGCGGATCAGTGGTGTTCCTGTTCATGGCGGTAGAGAAGGTAGTCGTGCTGGAACTGGTCGATGCGCCCGTCAAGCACCGCGTCCACATCCCCGGCTTCCGTGCCCGTGCGGTGGTCTTTCACGAGACGGTAGGGCTGGAGCGTATAGGTGCGGATCTGGCTGCCGAAAGCGATGGCGTCCTTGCCCGCGTACTGGGCCTGGCGCTCGGCGTCGCGCTTTTGCAGTTCCATGTTGTAGAGCCGGGCCTTCAGGACGCGCAGCGCCGATTCCTTGTTGTGGTGCTGCGATTTCTCGTTCTGGCACTGGGCCGAGATGCCCGTGGGCAGGTGCGTCACGCGTACGGCCGAGCTTGTGGTGTTGACGCTCTGGCCGCCCGGCCCGCTGGAGCGGAAAATGTCGAAGCGCAGATCCGATTCCTTGAGGTCCAGCTTGATGTCGTCGCCCGCGTCGGGCATCACGTCCACCGAGGCGAAGGAGGTGTGCCTGCGCCCGGAGGCGTCGAAGGGCGAGATGCGGATGAGGCGGTGGATGCCGCGCTCGCTCTTGAGGAAGCCGTAGGCGTGCGGCCCGGAAAGGCGCAGCGTCACGCTCTTGATGCCGGCCTCGTCCCCGGGAAGGTAGTCCAGTTCCTCCACGGCAAAGCCGCGCCGCGCCGCCCAGCGCGTATATTGGCGCAGGAGCATTTCAGCCCAGTCCTGCGATTCCGTGCCTCCCGCGCCGGGGTGGATTTCGAGGATGGCGTCCTGCCCGTCCTCCTCGGCGGAAAGCAGCATGACGAGCTCGGTCTCGTCGAGGCGCGCGGAAAGCTCGGCCTGGGCCTGCGCCAGGGACTCGAGGGCCTCCTGGGCCTCGGCGTCCCCGGCCTCGCCGCTCTCGGCGGCGAGGAGCAGCCATTCCTCCATGTCGTCATGGGCCTTCTTGAGCGCGGAGAGGCGCGCCACCTCGTCCTCGAGGCGGCGTTTTTCCTGCAAAAGCGGCGTCAGGGCCTCGGGCTTGTCCCACGCGCCGGGGCGGGCGAGCTCGGCCTCGATGCCGGCAAGGCGTTTTTCGTCGCTCGCCGCGTCAAAGCCGCCCCCAGAGGCTGGTGAATCGTTGGGTCAACGGCCCTGAGGCCGCGCGAAGATCGCTGAGCTGGAGCATGGTTTCTCCTTCACGCATGTGTGCCCGTGCCGCGCCGCGGCCAGGGCAGCGCGACGGCGCAAA
Source organism: uncultured Desulfovibrio sp. (assembly GCA_947177085.1). Lineage (GTDB taxonomy): Bacteria > Desulfobacterota > Desulfovibrionia > Desulfovibrionales > Desulfovibrionaceae > Desulfovibrio. The sequence continues at coordinate 6,971 of CAMWTD010000070.1, read as the reverse complement.
GCGCCACGGCCGCGAGCAGCGGCAGCCAGGGGGCGAGCAGATGATAGCGGCTCACGCCGCCGCGGAGGCGCGCCCGGGCCGCCAGCGTGCCCGCGCGGAATTGCGGGCCGCTCGCCGTGAGGCGGCCGCGCGTGTCCACCACCGCCGAAATGCCGGTATTGGTGCCCCGAAGGAGCCAGCGCTCCTGCTCGAGGGCGCGCAGGACGGTGAGGGCGAGGTGCTGGCGCGAGGCCGGAGTGCCCCGGAACCAGCCGTCATTGCTGATGTCCGCGAGGATATTGGCCCCGGCCGCGACCCGCTCCTGGGCGAGCCACGGGAAGATGCCTTCATAGCAGATGAGCACCCCGAGGGCAAGATTGCCATAGCGCAGGGGCGCTGTGGCCGTGCCTTCGGCATACACGCCCACGCCCTGCAGGAGGGCCTCGAGAAAAGGCCAGTTCAGCCACGGGGGCGCATATTCCCCGAAGGGCACGAGGTGCTCCTTGTCATAGAAGCCCGCGAGGCGTCCGTCGGGATCGAGCAAAAAGGCGCGGTTGAAAATGAGCGGCTCCGCGCCGTTGCCCGGGGCCGGCCGTTCCACGCCGGGCGCGCCGAAGAGCAGGGGGACTTTCTCGCGCCGCACGAGCTCCAGCACGCGCGCGGAGAGCCGGTGCGTCTGGAAAAAGAAGGGCAACGCCGTCTCCGGCCAGATGACCAGCGGCGGCTCGCCGGAAGCCCCGTCCCCGCGCCGGCCGAGGGCGGCGAGACCTTGCTCCGTGAGCGAGCAATAGAGGTCAACGGTCTCGGCCTGCATGGCGGGGAGCCACTTCTGCCCCTGGTCCACATTGCCTTCCACAAAGAGCACGGCCACGCTGCCCGGCCCTTCGGGGTCAGCGTCAAGCGGCGTGGCGTTCAGCCGCCAGAGGCCGTAGCCGAGCGTGAGCGCGATGATGAGCGCGGCGCAGGCGAGGCGGCGCGGCCGAAAGGCCGCGCATGAAAGGCCCGCGAGGCGGGGAAAGGCGAAAAGGGCGAGCAGGCAGCCCCAGAGCCAGAGGCCGCCCGTGGCGCAGGCCCCGAGCGTGTCCGCCGCCTGCACGAGCAGGGGCCACACCGCGAGCGCCCCGGAGAGCGTGAGCCACGGAAAGCCGATGAGCGCCGCTGCCGCATATTCGAGCAGATACCAGAAGAGCGCGAGGGCAAGGGCCAGCCGCCACGGCGCAAGCCCGCGCCCGAGCCGTGCCGCCGCGCAGAAAAGGCCGCCCTGGAAGGTGACAAGGGCCGCGATAAACACCGCGCAGGGCACAGCCAGCGCCCAGGGGAGTCCGCCCACGTCATGCACGGGAAGGGAAAGCCAGTAGAGCGCGGCCGCGCCCCCCAGCAGGCTCGTGAGCCAGCCCCGGCGCAGGGCGGCCCCCGCCGAGGACGCCCCGAGCCCGAGCGCCGCGAGCGCCAGCGGCCAGAGCAGCGCCAGCGGCGGCGCGCTGAGGACATCATTGGGAAAGCCGAGCCAGAGGCCGAGAAAGGCCGCAAGGGCCCAGAGCGCCACGGGGCGGCCTTGGCGCGCGCTCATGCCGCGCCCCGGAAAATCACAGCTCTTCCACGGGGATGGCCGCGGCATCGGCGGCGGGCTCCATGCGCAAGAGGCGGATGAGCTTCATGTCCGCGTCGATGACCGTGAAGGTCCAGCCGTGGAGGGTGAAGGATTCGCCCTCGCCGGGCACGTGCCCGGCCATCATGCTCAGGTAGCCGCCGATGGTGTCCACCTCGTCGGAAGTGATGTTGACGCCCAGCTCCTCCAGGTCCTCCAGGAGGGCGCGGCCCGTAAGCTCGTAGACGCGGTTCCCCACGGAGCGGATGTCCTGCTGCCGGGGGGCGTCGTGCTCGTCCTCGATGTCGCCCACGATTTCCTCGAGCACATCCTCGATGGTGATGAGGCCGCTGGTTCCGCCGTACTCGTCGAGGGCGATGGCGATGTGCAGCTTGCGCGCCCGGAACTCCTGCAGGAGGGTGCGGATGGACTTGGTCTCGGGCACGAAGAAGGGCTCGCGCATGACCTCGCTCACCGGGGGCGGGGGCGTGTCGCTGTCGATGAGGCAGCTCAGCACGTCCTTGGCATGGAGGATGCCGATCATGTTGTCGCGGGTGTCGCGGAAGACCGGGATGCGCGAATGGCCCGACTCCACGATGACGCGCGCCACCTCGGGCAGCGGCATTTCCACGGGCACGCAGTCGATGTCCGTGCGCGGGATCATGGTGTCCTGCACCTGGAGGTCGTTGAAGCGCAGGATGCCGAGGAGCATGGATTCCTCGTCCGGCTCCACCTCGCCCTCGGCGCGGGCCTCAAGGATGGCCTTTTCCAGGGATTCTTCGCTGTCGTGCCCGAAGAGCCGCCCCAGGCGCGACCAGATGGTACTATGACCTTCGCTTCCTCCGTCCAAAACTGCCTCCATCGTAACCATGAAACGACGCGCGGGGCCGCAGGACGCTGGCCCGCGCCGCGCGGGCGACTACTTCTTGCGGCCGCGCTTCCTGTCCATCTGTTCCACCCATTGGAGGATGGGCTTGACGCCGCGCGAGGGCGAGCTGTGCGACCAGTGGATCTCCGTGCCTCCCGGCTCGAGCACGGCCCAGTTGGTGAATTCCACGCCCAGGATGCGGGCCGGCGGCTCGCCCTGGCCCTTGCGTTCGTTGACCACCTCGCCCGTGCACCAGAAGGCCGTGGTCTTGTCCTTGGCGCAATCGAGCACATAGACCACGAGGCAGAGCACATGCGAGCCCTTACCGATGGCCGCGAGGGCCGGGCTTTCCTTGCCGGGGAAGCGCAGGGCCAGGCCCGATGCGGAAATGTCCTCCACCTGCACGGGCTTGTCCTTCATGCCCGGCGTCGCGTGGGAGAGCGGCGCGCCGATGTCGGAGGTGGAGCGCGGCAGCGCCTGCCCCTCGGCGAGCGGCCAGACGCCGATGACGCGCACCGCGTCCTCCTGCGGGCGCATGCGCACGAAATGGCGCTTCTTTTCCACGCGCAGATGGTCCGGCATGGCGAGCGTCACGCGCGCCTTGCCGAAATCGGGGCTCACGCCGAGAAAGACCGAGCGGAAGACGTAGAACACCGGGCCGTCATCCGTCTCCACGCGAAAGAAGGCGTCCACGGGGAGCCCTTTCCAGGCCTCGTCCACATAGTCCGACACCTCGAGGTGCAGCACGCGCGCGTCCATGTCCACGAGGATGGCGGAAAGGCCGCTCGTGCCGGGGGTATCGGAGATGAGGCGCAGGTTGAAGGTGGCGAACTGCTCGCGCGCGGCCTCCAGCGCGGCGACGATGTGGCCGCGTTTCTCGCTGGCGCTTTGCCGCGAGCGGCGGTAGCGCCACAGCAGCCACGCGCCGCAGAGGATGAGGAAGAAAGCGAGGGAAAGGAGCAGTTCGCCGGTGTTCATGTGCGTGAGTTTGTGGGCCTTTATGCTGAGCGGCTGATGCCGGGCCTTTTTTCTTACGGCATGGCCGGGCGCTCGTGGCCCTCCCCGCGGCGGCCGCGCCCGAGCAGGCCGAGCTTGCGCAGGTGGATCTCAAGGCAGGCCACGGCCGCTGGCGTCACCCCGGAGATGCGGGCCGCCTGCCCGAGGCTCGCCGGGCGCACCCGGGCGAGCTTTTCCTCCACCTCGCGGGAGAGCCCGCTTACTTTCGCATAATCCAAATCCAAGGGCAAGGGCGTGGCCGTGAGGGCGCGCGAGCGCTCGGCGAGGGCCCGCTGCCGCGTGAGGTAGCCCGCATACTTGAGGTCCGCCTCCACGCCGAAGCGGCTGCGCGCGTCCATGCTTTCGAGCTCGCGGGCGATTTCCGCCGCAAGGTCAGCGGAAGCCCCGCCCCGCGCCGCAAGCTGCCCGAGCAGCCCGGCAAGGTCCACCCCGGGGCGGCGCAAGAGCTCGGCGAGGCTTTTGCCCGGCTCGAGCGTTGGTTCCTCCGCCCCATCCGCCCCGCTGGCGGGCACGCGCGCGGCGCGCAGGCGTCCGGCCAGCCGCTCGCGCTGCTCCCGCGCCTCGTTGAAGGCCCGCCACTGCGTTTCGCCCACGAGGCCGAGCTCCCGCCCGAGCGGCGTGAGCCGCAAGTCCGCCGTGTCCTCGCGCAGGAGCAGGCGGTGCTCCGCGCGGGAGGTGAACATGCGGTAGGGCTCGGCAGTGCCGAGGGTCACGAGGTCGTCCACGAGCACGGCCATATAGGCGGCGTCGCGTCCCGGCGCGAAGGGCGGCCGTCCGCGCTCGGCGCACGCGATGTTGAGGGCCGCCCACAGTCCTTGCGCCGCGGCCTCCTCATAGCCGGAAGTGCCGTTGATCTGCCCGGCGAACCACAGGCCGGGCACGGCCTTGGTCTCCAGCGTGGGCCAGAGCTGGACCGGGTCCGCATAATCGTACTCGATGGCGTAGCCCGGGCGCACCATGACCGCGTTCTCGAGGCCCCCGATGCTGTGGATCATGGCCTCCTGCACGTCCAACGGCAGGCTCGTGGAAATGCCGTTGGCATAGACCTCGGCGCTCGTGAGCCCTTCGGGCTCGAGAAAGACGTGATGCCGCTCCCTGTCCGGAAAGCGGGCCACCTTGTCCTCGATGGAGGGGCAGTAGCGCGCGCCCGTGCCCCTGATGACGCCCGTGAAGAGCGGCGAGCGGTCGAAGCCCCCGCGGATGATGTCGTGCGTGCGGCTGTTGGTCCAGGTGATGTGGCAGCTCGTCTGCGGAAGCGGCGGCCTGGGACCGTGAAAGCTGAAGCCGGGCGGCGGCGCGTCGCCGGGCTGCTCCTCGAGGCGCGAGAAGTCGATGGAGCGGCGCAGGATGCGCGGCGTGGTACCGGTCTTGAGACGCCCGAGGCGGATGCCGAGCTGCCGCAGGCTCTCGGAAAGGCCAAGCGCGGGCGCGTCGCCGAGGCGGCCGGCCGGGCGGCTCGTGAGGCCCACATGGATGCGCCCGTCGAGGAAGGTGCCCGTGGCGAGGAGAGCATGGCGGCAGCGGAACCTGAGGCCGAGCGCCGTGCGGACGCCCGAGACGCGGCCGTGCTCCGTGAGGATGTCCGTCACCTCGTCCTGCCAGAGGGTGAGGCCGGGATGATGGTACAGGCTGGCCTTGACCGCGTCCTGGTAGGCCTGGCGGTCCATCTGGGCGCGCGTGGCGCGCACGGCCGGGCCCTTGCTCATGTTGAGCGTGCGGAACTGGATGCCCGCGGCGTCGGCCCACAGGCCCATCATGCCGCCGAGGGCGTCGATCTCGCGCACCATGTGGCCCTTGGCGAGGCCCCCGATGGCCGGATTGCAGGAGAGATGCCCCAGCCGGTCCAGATTGCCGCTCACGAGCAGCACGGAAAAGCCCAGCCGCGCGAGGGCCATGGCCGCTTCGGCCCCGGCGTGGCCGCCGCCAGCCACGAGGCAGTCGAAGGCCGCGTCAGGCATGGGCCTCACCGGCGCGCGTCTCCCCCGCGGGGGCTCCCGCATGCGCCAGAAGCAGGCGCCCGAACACCGCGGCGTCGCCGCAGATGTTGGCGAGGGAGGCGCGCTCGTCCGGCTGGTGACAGGTGTTGAGGATGCGCGACCACACCACGGCCGGGAGATGCCGGGCGCGCAGGAGCGCGGCCACGGTGGCCCCGCCGATGCCCACGGGCTTGGGCCGCACATGGTAGACGGCCTCCACCGCGTCGGCGAGCGCCGGAAAGAGCGGCGCGTGCGCGGGCAGGTCGGGCCGCGTGAGGGAAGGGGGCTGCGTATGCTCCACCTCGACCTCGATGCCGACGCCGCGGCGCTCCGCCACTTCGGCCGCGATCTCCCGGGCCCGGGCGAGCACGGCCTCGGCGGGATGGGCGGGCAAAAGGCGGCAGTCCAGCCAGAACACGTCCTTGCCGGGCAGGATGTTGACGGCGTCCACATTGGCCTCGTGGCGCGTGGGCGCGAAGGTGGAGACTGGGGGCCGGTAGAGGCCGTCATGCTCAGGAAAGGCGGCCGCTAGCCCGTCATGCAGGGCCACGGCGGCCTCGGCCCCGGCCAGGAAGGCATTGGCCCCCTTGTGCGGCGTGGAGGCGTGGCACTGTTTGCCCTTTGTCGTCACCTTGAGCCAGAGCTGGCCCTTTTCCGCCATCTCCACGGCGTCGCCCCGGGAGGAGCCCGAGTCGGGCACGAGATACCAGTCCTCGGGGCTGAAATCCTCGGGGAGCGTGTCGAGCACATGGGCAAGCCCGTGGCGGCTGCCGCATTCCTCGTCGGCCATGAAGACGAGACCGAGGCCCTGGCGCGGGCGGATGCCCAGAGCGGCAAGCGCCTCGGCCAGGAGGATCATGCCGGTCACGGCCTGCTGGTTGTCCTCCACGCCCCGGCCATAGATGAGGTCGCCCTCGCGGCGCACGCGCCAGGGGTCCGACTTCCAGGCGGCGCGGTCGCCCGCGGGAACGACGTCCATGTGCCCGAAAATCCAGAGGGTCCGCGAGCTCTCCCCGGGCACGCGCGCCACGATGTTGGGGCGGAAGCCGCAGGCCACGCGGGCGTCGGGCGAATCCGCGCGGCGCACGTCCGTGACCTTTGCGGCGGCGAGCAGCCCTTCGATGAAGGCGGCCTTTTCCGCCTCGCCCTGGCCGCCGTTTTCCGGGCCCAGGGCGTGGAGGGCCGTGCGCTCGGCCTCAAGGGTGGCCGCCCTTTCCGTTTGGGCGAGAAGATGGCGGGCGAGGGCGTCGCGCTGGCTCATGGGGCCTCCGGGTAGGGGGAAAGGCTTTGTTGCACCTGCGTGAGTGATGTTGCTGTGCGGCTAGGGTAACGCCGTAATTATCCGTTAAAAACAGCCTTGCTCCAGCCGTTGCGACGCAGGAAGCTACGGATGGAGACAGCAGTTAGTTACCGCGTTAGCCAGTCAACGAAACCGCTGTCGCTATCCGTAAGCAGGCAAAGCCTGCTAACGGCTACCGCTTAGGTTCCGGCTGCGTCAGAGAAAAATTTCCTCGGTCGAGTACTTAAGTACACTCCCTTCGGA
>CAMWTD010000069.1 GCA_947177085.1 uncultured Desulfovibrio sp. | reverse complement strand
GCCAATATTCGTTTTTTATAGATTCTTTTTTATTTAAAGCAACTGAAGGGCGATGGCAGTTTTTTTGGCCCTTCTTAAGGCGAGAGAGTTTGTTACACAAAATAAATAATCCTCTATAAATAAAATAGAGTCTCCTATAGGCTGGCCAACCTTCTGTGTAGCAATAGTTTCCCAGCAAAATGCAGGCGTATCCCATGATAAGCACGGAGAAAATACAAAAGAGTATCGCATAAATCCAAAAAACCACGTCCATCTGGCGCTCTCCTTGAAGTGTTTCTTGCGTAAGGCCGGATATCCCGCAGCCTCATGCCGCCAAGAGGGTCACGGCATTCGTTATGGCGCGCGCGTCCTCATCAGCCAACCCGCGCGCCTGTGGAGTGGGACGACCACGGACGATTAGGGAAAAATCCAGTTGTGCCGCCGCTGTCCGTAGCCCGGATGAGGAGCGGGGGGATCCACAGGCCTACTTAAGAGAAGCTATATTTATTTTTACACTTGTCAATTTTTTTGGATTCTTTTCCCAGGCCCCGTATGTCTTCGCGTACTCCCGTGCCGGCCCGCAATGGCGGAGTGCGGGGACGCCAGGATGGCATTGCCCTTCGAAGCGGTGGTGTTGGGTCCGGGGCGGAAGTGACGCGCCGGCCATGTGCGACGCGGAAAATCCCGCGAGCGCATTGCCGGCGGGAAGGCGCATGAGGTTCGAGCCCGGAAGCGCGGCCCGGGGCCGGGGGGCCGATACCGCGTTTCACTTCCACCCCCATAGTCGCCGCGGCCCCCGCGCATTGACTTTTGCGGGCGCATGGCGGAAAGTGCGCCCACGAGAAGGAGGCGCATGCGTTACCGTTCCCGCATCGTGGCCGCCGGGCTTTTTGTCGTCGCGGGTGGCCTGCTCGCCGGCGCCGGCTTCTTTGCCGACGCGCTTACGCTGGATCTCGCCCATGCCGCGGCCGTGGGCTTTCTCGGGCTCGTCATTCTCGCCCTGGGGCTGCTGATGCTCCGGCGCGGCCTCGCCGAGCGGCCGCGCAAGGAGCGCCCCGCCGACGCCCCGCCGCAGCCGCTGCCGTATTATACGCGCAACTGCCCCTTCTGCGGGCGCAGGCTCGGCCTGAAGGAAGAGAAGTGCCCGCAGTGCCGGCGCAAGATGCCGGCCGGCCTCACCTGCTCTGCGGGCGAGCCGGACGCGGATGCCGCGCGGGCTTCCTTTGCCGCCGCGCGCGAAGCGGCGCTGGCCAGGGGCAGCGCCTCCTATGTCTGGCGCGCGGTGCAAGACGAGGCCACCTGCGAGCGCTGCGCCAACAATGACGGCCACGTCTTTCAGTGGGAGCGGGAGCCCATCGGCGGCCATGCCGGCGCGCGGGCCCGCTGCCGCTGCCGCCCGGAGCCGGTGTTTCCGGATAAGGGCGGCCCCCGGGGGAGCGCGGCGTCTTCCCCAACTCCCAGGGCATGAGGTAAGCGGGATGGAAAAATACACAGCGTCCTTTCTCGGGCGGGATTGCCCCGGCGTGGTGGCGGCGGTGAGCCGGCTCTTCGGCGACATGGGCTGCAACATCGAGGCCATGGCCCAGACCATGCTCTCCGGGGCCTTTGCGGCCATCTTTGTGGTGAGCGCCCCCAAGGAGCAGCCCGACGCTTCCGTGGACAAGGACGCCTGCGGGGCCGACTGCCTGCGCCTGCGCCTTGAGGAGGGCCTCGAGCGCGCCGGGGTGGACCTTTCCGTCCTTGTGCGCCCGGCCATTGCCGAGCAATGGGGGGCCGGCCTCAATTGCGAGCCCTTCGTTGTTACCGTGGACGGCCCGGACCGGCCGGGTCTCATCGGGGGGATGAGCCGGGTTTTCGGCCGCCACGGCGTCAATATCGAGAACCTCAAGGCCATCCTCGGCGAGGGCGGGGAGGGCAAGGCGCTCTTCGTTTTCGAGGTCATGGTTCCGGACACGGTGGATTTGGGACGCCTGCGCCGCGAGCTTGCGCTTGAGGCGGGCAACCTCAATTTGCGCGTCAGCGTCCAGCACCGCGACATCTTCGAGGCCGTGCACCGCGTGAGCTCGTTCTAGCCATAAAAGCCAGGTTTTTTAAGGACATACCATGCTTTCCGAACGCGAAGTCACCAGCACCCTGAACATGCTCCGCAACGAGCACCTCGACGTGCGCACCGTCACCCTCGGCGTGAGCCTTTTCGACTGCGTGAGCCACGACCTCGAGCTCTTCGTGGCCAACGTGCGCGCCAAGATTCGCCGCCATGCCGCGCAGCTCGTGGCCGTGTGCGACGAGGTGGGCGACAGGTACGGCATCCCGGTGGTCAACAAGCGCATCAGCGTGAGCCCCATCGCCGTGGTGGGCGCGCCCTTCGGGCCCGACGGCATGATCGAGGTCTGCGAGGCGCTGGACGAGGCCGCCAAGGACGCGGGCGTGGACTTTCTCGGCGGCTTTTCCGCGCTGGTCGAAAAGGGCTTCGCCAAGGGCGACCGCGCGCTCATCGAGGCCCTGCCCGACGCGCTCTCCCGCACGGAGCGCGTCTGCGCCTCCATCAACGTGGCCTCCTCGCGCAGCGGCATCAACATGGACGCGGTCGCCCTCATGGGCGAGCAGATCCTGCGCGTGGCCGACGCCACGGCCGAGCGCGGCGGCATCGGCTGCGCCAAGCTCGTCGTGTTCGCCAACATCCCGCAGGACGTGCCCTTCATGGCCGGGGCCTATCTCGGCGTGGGCGAGCCGGACGTGGTCATCAACGTGGGCGTCTCCGGCCCCGGCGTGGTGAAGAAGGCCATCGACCGCGCGCTCGAGCGCGGCTGCAACGCCCAGGGCCGCCCCCTCACCCTGCTCGACATGGCCGAGGTCATCAAGGCCACCGCCTACAAGGTGACGCGCGTGGGCGAAATCATCGGGTCAGAGGTGGCGAGCCGGCTCGGCATCCCCTTCGGCGTGGCGGACCTCTCGCTCGCGCCCACGCCGGCCGTGGGCGACTCCGTGGGCGAGATTTTCCAGAGCCTCGGGCTCTCCAGCATCGGCGCGCCGGGCAGCACCGCCGTGCTCGCCATGCTCAACGACGCGGTCAAGAAGGGCGGCGGCTTCGCGTCCTCCTCCGTGGGCGGCCTCTCGGGGGCCTTCATCCCGGTCTCGGAAGATTCGAGCATCGAGGCGGCCGCCCGCTCCGGGCAGCTCACCATCGAAAAGCTGGAGGCCATGACCAGCGTCTGCTCGGTGGGGCTCGACATGATCGCCATCCCCGGGGATACTCCGGCCTCCACGCTCTCGGCCATCATCGCCGACGAGATGGCCATCGGCGTCATCAACCACAAGACCACGGCGGTGCGCGTCATCCCCGTGCCCGGCAAGGGCGTGGGCGAGGAGGTCTCCTTCGGGGGCCTGCTCGGCAAGGCGGCCATTATGGCCGTGCCCGGCGGCAACGCGCAGCGCTTTATCGCGCTGGGCGGCCGCATCCCCGCGCCCATCCACAGCCTGAAGAACTGAGCCGGCCGTCCTTCACCGCTGCTTCGTTATCAATGGCGCGCGTGCCGGTGCGCCTGTCGTTCCGCCGCCCTGTCCTCGCGCAGGCAGAAGGTGAGGGCGGCGGCGATGACGAGGCAGGCGCTGAAAAAGATGTCGGAGAGCGCGTAGCTGCCGCAGAGGTCGTACGAAAGCCCCATGGCCGGAAAGCCGAGGCTGCGCACCAGGATGAAGATGGCGACGAACTTGTAGACCGAAAGAAAGTTCGCGCTGCCGAAATAATAGGCCACCACGGCGGGCAGCACCACCCACAGGCCGCCTAGGCACACCCCGAAAAAGAAGCCGAAAGCCGCCATGGTGGGCAGGCCCGGCGGCAGCAGCAAAAGCGCCATGCTGGCGGCGCTCCCCGTCATGAGCGCGCGCGAGGCCAGGATGGGCGTTGTGCGGTCGCACAGCCAGCCCCAGAAGAACTTGGCGAGCATCCCGAAAAAGGCAGCGGCCCCGGCGAGGAGCATGGCCGTGTAAGCCTCGGCCCCCATGTCCGTGAAGCGCGGCTTGAGCTGGCTCAGCACGCCCGCGCCCACCATGAGCGCGAGGCCGTAGGCCAAGCCGATATACCAGGGCGCGGGGTCGCGCGCGAGCGCCGCAAGCGAAACGGAACGCGGCACGCCCTTCGGCGGGCGCGGGTCATGACGGCGGCCGTCGGGGTGCAGGAGCAGCATCTGCGGCGTGCGCCGCACGAGCAGCCAGCAGGCGGGCGCGAGCAGCAGGGTCGCCCCGCCCAGGATGAAATAGGCCGTTTGCAGGTCAAAATGCCTGATAAGCACGAGGGTGAAGAAGGGGAGCACCATGCCGGAAAGGTTGCTGCCCGCATTGGCGATGCCGAAGGCGATGCCGCGGTAGTGGCTGAACCAGTTGCTCATGAGCGCGTTGGCCACCACGCCGCCGCACACCTGCGAGGCCACCCAGAGCAGCACCAGAAAGCAGGTGAACAGCCACAGCTCCCCGGTGAGGCCCATGCCGCAGGTGGCGATGCCCCCGGCGAGCGCGCCCGCGGTCATGAGCCCGCGCAGGGAGTGGCGCGCGGAGACTGCCGCGGCCAGGGGCATGGCGGCCTGCCCCATGAAGGCGGCCACGCCGAGGCTCATGTTGAGGCCCACGCGCGTCCAGCCGTGGGCCTCGCACAGGGGCTCCATGAAGGCGTTCATGCCGTAGAGGGCGCTGCCCTGCATCATGAAGTTGCCGGCAAGGCACAGGGCGCTGATCTTCCAGCCGTAAAACATGGCCGCTCCGTGGGTAGGGGCGCTCAGCCGCGCCCGGCCGGGGGAGGATAGGCCTCTCTCCCGGGCAACGCAAGCTGCGCTTGGCAGCCGGGCCGACCCGGCGTAGGATTGAGGCATGGAGAGGCCAGACCCCGCAACCATCCCGCTCACGCCCGGCGTTTACCTCTACAAGGACGCCAAGGGACGGGTCATCTATGTGGGCAAGGCGCGCGTGCTCAGGCGGCGCGTGCTTTCCTATTTCCGGCCCGAGGGGCTCCCCGTCAAGACGCGGGCCATGCTCGCCCACGCGCAAAGCATCGACTATCTCACCACCACCACGGAAAAAGAGGCCCTGCTCCTCGAAGCGAGCCTTATCAAGAAATACCGGCCTCGCTACAATATCGTCCTGCGCGACGACAAGCAGTATGTGCTCTTCAGGCTGGACGTGAAGCAGCCCTTCCCGCGCCTTGAGATCGTGCGCAATGCCCGGCGGGACGGCGCCCGCTATTTCGGGCCCTTCACCTCGGCGCAGGCGGCGCGCGAAACGTGGAAGCTCATCCACCGCGCCTTCGGGCTGCGCCGCTGCTCGGACCGCGCCATGCGCAATCGCGTGCGCCCGTGCCTTTACCACCATATGGGCCAGTGCCCGGCCCCCTGCATGGGCGAGGTCACGCCCGAAGAATACCATGTGGCCGTGGAGCGCGTGTGCGCCATCCTCGAGGGCCGCGCCGAGCCGCTCTTGCGCGCCTTGCGCGCCGAAATGGGGGCCGCCGCGGAGGAGCTGGAATTCGAGCGCGCAGCATACCTGCGCGATCAAATCACCGCCGTGGAGCGCACGGTGGAGCGGCAGGCCGCCATCCTGCCCGCTGGCGGCGACATGGACGCCATCGGCCTCAGCGAAGTGGAAAAGGGCCTCGGGCTCGGCATCGTGTTTGTGCGCAACGGGGCCGTCACGGACGGGCGCACCTTTTTCTGGCCCGGTCTCGGCTTCGAGGACGCGCCGGAACTGCTCTCGTCCTTCCTCTCGCAGTTTTACGGCACGGTGACGCCGCCGCCGCGCATCCTCGTGCCGTGGCTGCCGCCTGACATGCTGCCGGGGGGCGGGGAAGAGGCTGGCGAGGATGCCGGTGAAGACGGCCCGGACGGCCGCGCCGTGCTGGAACAGGCGCTCTCCGAGCGGCGCGGGGGCCCGGTGCGCGTGGTCGCGCCCCAGAATACGGCGGATAACCAGTTGGTGGACATGGCCGCCTCCAATGCCCGGGAGGAGGCGCGCCGCAGGCGCGGGCAGGACGGGGAGGCCCTGCTGGCCCGCGTGGGCAAGGCGCTGGGGCTGCCCGAGCCGCCGGGCCGCATCGAGTGCGTGGACGTGTCGCACACGGGCGGCAAGCAGACGCGCGTGGGCATGGTGGTCTATGTGGCCGGCCGCCCCTGCAAGGAGGACTACCGCATCTATTCCATGCCGGACAGCGCGGACGATTACGCCACGCTCCATGCCTGGGTGGCGCGCCGCCTGGAGAGCGGCCCCCCGTGGCCGGATCTCTTGCTCATCGACGGCGGCCGGGGCCAGCTCACGGCCGTGGGCCGGGCGCTCGCCGACGCTGGGGAGGAGGGTCTCTTCCCGCTGGCGGCCATCGCCAAGGCCCGCGACGAGGACGGCCACGCGGACCGCCGCGCGGGCAATGTGGCCGACCGCATCTTCGTCCCCGGACGCGTCAATCCGCTGCCCCTGCGCGAGGGAAGCCCGGAACTGCTCTTTTTGCAGCAGGTGCGCGACGCCACGCACCGCTTCGCCATCGGCCGCCATCGGCGCGCCCGGCGCGGGGCGGCGCTGTCAGGCGAGCTCATGCGGCTCCCGGGCGTGGGCCCGGCCACGGCGCGCCTGCTCTGGGACCGCTTTGGCAGCGTGGAGGCCATGGCTCGCGCCAGCGAGGACGAACTGCGCGAGCTCCCCGGCGTGGGGAAGGCCAAGGCCGCCAGCCTGCACGAAAAACTGCGCCGGCTCGCGGGCGACTAGGCTTCGGGCATGTCCTCCCTCACCGTGTACTTCGCCGAGAACCTTCGCGTGCTGGAAAGCCTGCCCGAGGAAAGCGCGGACCTCATCTATATCGACCCGCCCTTTAATACGGGAAAGACCCAGAAGCGCACCCGCCTGAGAACCGTGGCCGCGCGGGACGGCGACCGCGTGGGCTTCAAGGGCAGGACCTACAGGACCGTCAAACTGGGAACAAAAGGCTATAGGGACAAGTTTGACGATTTTCTGGCCTTTATCGAACCGCGCATCCGCCACGCGCACAGGATATTGAAACCGCACGGATCGCTGTTCTTTCACCTCGACTACCGTGAGATCCATTATTGCAAGGTGCTGATCGACGCCATCTTCGGGCGTGAATCCTTCATGAACGAAATCATCTGGGCCTATGACTATGGCGGCCGCTCCAAAAAAAAGTGGCCTGCCAAGCACGACACGATCCTCTGGTATGCCAAGGACCCGGAAAATTATACGTTCAATTATGAGGAGATAGACCGTATTCCTTACATGGCCCCGGGCCTCGTGGGGGCGGAAAAGGCCGCGCGCGGCAAAACGCCCACCGATGTCTGGTGGCACACCATCGTCAGCCCCAACGGGAAGGAAAAAACCGGCTATGCCACGCAAAAGCCGCTCGGCATCATCAACCGCATCGTGCGCGTCCATTCACGCCCCGGGGAAATGCTCTGCGACTTTTTTGCGGGCAGCGGCACTTTGGGGGAGGCGACCTACAGAAACGGGCGCGATTGCATCCTCGTGGACAATAATCCGGAGGCCATCGAGACCATGCGGGAGATGTTCAGGGATATTCCCGTACATTGGATAAAAAATATAGATAGAAGAAATAGGGAGTGATGGATAGATGATATTTAAATTGGAATAAAGGGAAAATGCAGTATCCAGACCAGAATATAAGTGGAAATAATATGCCGATGATTATCGGGAATAGATTGTTTATATATTAGATATAATTTATATCATGGAAATAAATAGCTTTCCGATACACCATGGGTAGAGTGAAAGAGGAACAGTATCACTATTCCTGTTGAATAGTCCTCATCATTCCACGCAACTGAAAATAATCTTTTCATACGGTGTTGGCGGTCCGTGGAACAATCGATATTGCCTTACATGGTAAAATGATTTAAATTTCTGCCATTAAATCGACGACCTTCTTACCTGTCGCGAACCAAGGAAGGGGCGTTGAACGGAGGGCAATGATGGAATCTCCTCGTACCCTGGAATCGTTGCAAGCGGCGGCTATCCGTCATTGGCCGCAAGAATTGCGTGAAAAGATTCGGGAAGGTAGTATTCTCGATAGTCTTCTTGATACCCAGGAGAAATTTCTTGCTATTCTGAAAGTGGCAACTGAGACCCCAGAATCGTGGGAATCCGTACTTGATCACTGTCAAAATTTTCCTAAAAAGCTTTTTCTAAAACATTTACTCGTGCTATCAGATGTGGGAGGAGAGGCTTTGAACAAGCTTCCACCCCTCGCTAGATATATTCCTGATGGAAAATTAATAATTCCATGGTTTAGAGGAGAATATGAATACCAGTTTATGGAAATTAGTGAACCGTGCTCATTGAATAATCCCGCTCTTAAGGTTGATGAGAAGTCATTGGTACAGGCTGATGATTTTTTTACCAAGAAAATGAAAGATGTAGCGATGCTCATTTTGTATGGGGGCCTTTCCTTAGGGAATACCCTCCCTGGTGAAATTCAGGAAAAATGTGTAATTGGTGACTTGATAGGAAAGGATGATGAACTGACCGTCTTTGTGAGGCAAAACTACATTCGCGTAAGCCGGCAACTAGCAGGTGCAACTGCTAACTCTCTAGGGCAAATTGTTCAAAAATTTGTCCGTGAGACCTTGATTAAAAAGCTGCCACCTTCGTGGACAGTGATAAATAACGGTGTGCTCCCAGGGGTTTCCTATGCAACGGGTGGTTCTGAAACAACTTTCGATATAGTAGTAAAATCACCTGGTGATAAATATTGTGGAATTGAGGTTTCATTTCAGGTTACAACAAATTCAGTCATAGAGAGAAAAGCCCGAGAGTCTGAAGCGCTTCACAGCTCATGTGCCAGTGCTGGTCACAAAATAGCATATGTGGTAGATGGAGTGGGAAACATTGATGTCAGAACGCACGCTGTGAACACGCTACGGTGCAATAGCGATTGCATCGTTACGTTTGCGGATGCCGAGCTAGAAAAGCTGGCAAATTTTCTGGGCGAAGCCTTGTCATGATAAAATATGCTGATCTTTTTGCCGGCATAGGCGGCATCCGCTTGGGGGCTGAAAAAGTCTTTGAAGAACTAGGCTTGGCATCCAAATGTGTCCTTTCAAGTGAAATAGATGCAAAAGCTTGTGAAACATACGAGGCGAATTTTGGGGAAAAGCCCCAAGGAGATATTTGCGGGTTGAACGGAGAGGTCGAATTGGACCTCCTCCTGGCTGGCTTTCCCTGCCAGCCGTTTTCCTATGCGGGAAAGCAAAGGGGCTTTGGAGATACCCGCGGAACTTTGTTCTTCGAAGTGGAAAGGTTTTTGTCACAATCACGGCCGAAGGCCTTCCTCCTTGAGAATGTTCGGGGGCTCCTCTCCCATGAC
>CAMWTD010000068.1 GCA_947177085.1 uncultured Desulfovibrio sp. | reverse complement strand
GCTCCATGTCCAGCAGGCGCTGGTTGGAGCTGCCGCGCCCGGCGATTTCCAGGCTGCGCAGGGCCTCCAAATAGGGTCCGTCGATGAGCAGGTCCGTCGCCTCCAGCAGGGCGGCGACGGCCGCGTCCTTCCGGGCGCGCGCCGCAAGGTCCTCAAAAACGAAGCCGGTATAGGTGATGACCGTGCCGCCGAGGGCATGGATGCGTCCGGCGAGCAGCGCGAGGGGCCGAGCCTGAAGAAAAGGCTCGCCGCCGGAAAAGGTCACGCCCGCGAGCAGCGGATTTTCCCGGTAGCGGGCGACCAGTTCGTCCAGGGAGTGGAAGCTCCCGCCGTTGACGGGATGCGTTTCGGGATTGTGGCAGCCCGGGCAGTCGTGCGGACAGCCCTGGGTGAAGATGGTGAGCCTCAGGCCCGGGCCGTCCACGATGGAATCTTCCACAATGCCCGCCAGCCGCAGCCGGTGGGCCTGGGGCCGCGCCCCCGGGGACGGGGACGCGGGGAAACCTGCCTGCGGCGCCCCGGTAAGGGGCGACGCCTGTTCAGGCATGGCGCACGCGGTCGTGCTCTTCGGCGCGCTTGGCGTTGTTGAAGCGGTCGAGCGTGCCCACGAGGTAGCCGGTGATGCGCCGGATGCGCTCAAAGCCCACGCCTTCGCCCACGAGCGCGTGGGTCGCCGCTGGGGCCGCAACCGCTTCCTCGTTCTGCGCTTCCTCGAACAGGCGCGATTTCATCAGCATGGTCTTCTTCCTCCTCGGGATTTTAAAAAAGGGAAATTCCTCCGCCCCGCTTGGGGCGGTCTGCATCAGTGCCAGCGCGGCATATTGGGATAGAGCTTGGCAAGCTCGCGCAGTTTTTCCTCGCTCACGCCCTCGCCCTCGCGACGCCCGCACCGCGGGCAGACATCGTTGATGACGCCCGTGTAGCCGCACACCGGGTCGCGGTCGAGCGGATGGTTCACGGAGCCGTAGCCCACGCCGGCGTCGTGCATGCAGCGGATGATGCGCTCAAAGGCGACCGGGTTCTTCGCCGTGTCGCCGTCCAGCTCCACATAGGTGATGTGCCCGGCATTGGTGAGCGCGTGGTAGGGGGCCTCGATCTCGATCTTCCTGTGCGCGCGGATGGGAAAATACACGGGCACATGGAACGAATTGGTGTAGTAGCCGCGGTCGGTGATGCCCGGGATTTCCCCGTAACGGGCCTTGTCCAGCGCGGTGAAGCGGCCGCTCAGGCCCTCGGCGGGCGTGGCGATGAGCGAGAAATTGAGCCCTGTCTTTTCCGCCTCGGCATCGGCGCGGCGACGCATGTGGCCGATGATGCGCAGGCCCAGATCCTGCGCGGCCGCGCTCTCCCCGTGGTGCTCGCCAATGAGCGCCACCAGCGTTTCTGCAAGGCCGATGAAGCCCACGGTGAGCGTGCCGTGCTTCAGCACCTCCCCGATGCGGTCCTCCATGTCCAGCTTGCCGGAATCTATCCAGATGCCGTTGCCCATGAGGAAGGGATAGTTGCGCACCTTCTTGGCGCTCTGGATCTTGAGGCGGTGCAGGAGCTGGCGGAACACAAGGTCGATGGCGTCGTCCAAAAGGCCGAAAAAGGCGTCGACATCGCCTTTCGCCTCGATGCCGAGGCGCGGGAGGTTGATGGTGGTGAAGCTCAGGTTGCCCCGCCCGCAGGTCACCTGCCGTTTGGGGTCGTGCACATTGCCGAGCACGCGCGTGCGGCAGCCCATGTAGGCCACTTCGCTGTTGTAGTCGCCGGGCCGGTAGTACTGGAGATTGAAGGGCGCGTCGAGGAAGCTGAAATTGGGGAAGAGCCTCTTGGCCGAGGTCTCCATGGCGAGCTGGAAGAGGTCGTGGTTGGGGTCGCCGGGGTTATAGTTGACGCCTTCCTTCACCTTGAAGATCTGCACCGGGAAGATGGAGGTCTCGCCATTGCCGAGGCCGGCCTGCGTGGCAAGGAGCAGGTTCTTCATGACCATGCGGCCTTCGGGCGAGGTGTCCGTGCCGTAGTTGATGGAACTGAAGGGCACCTGCGCGCCGGCGCGGGAATTCATGGTGTTGAGGTTGTGGATGAGCGCTTCCATGGCCTGGTAGACGCGCGTCTCCGTCCGGGTGAGCGCCTCTTCCACGGCATAGGCATGGGCGCGGCCCACGAGGTCCCGCAGTTCCGGCGCGGCGGCCGCCTCGAGGGCGTGGCCCAGGGCCTCGGCGTCGCCCATGCGCGGGTCAAGCCCGGCGAGGAGACCCTCGGCAAGCGCCTGCGCGGCCGCGGCATCCATGCCCCCGGCGAGGCGCAGGCAGGCCTCCAGGCCGCGGCGGTATTCCTTGCGCCAGGTCTTGGCCACGCCTTCGGCCATGGCCCAGTCAAAATTGGGCACGCTCTGGCCGCCGTGCATCTCGTTCTGGTTGGCCTGGATGGCGATGCAGGCGAGCGCGGCGTAGCTCTCGATGGAATTGGGCTCGCGCAAAAAGCCGTGGCCCGTGGAAAAACCGTTGCGGAACAGCGGGATCAAGTCGATCTGGCAGCACGTTTCCGTGAGCATGTAGAAATCTTTGTCGTGGATGTGGATATCCCCGTTGATGTGCGCCGCTGAGGCGTCCTTGGGCAGGATATAGCTGTCCACGAAATACTTGGAGCCCTCGGAACCGTACTTGAGCATAGTTCCCATGGCGGTGTCGCCGTCGATATTGGCGTTTTCGCGCTTGATGTCCTCGGCCACGGCCGGGGAGTAGGTCAGGCGCTGGTAGATCTCCATGAGGGCCGATTCGGCGTTGCGGATCTTGGCGTGCTCCGCCCGGTAGAGGATATAGGCCTTGGCCGTGCGGGCATAATCGAAGCGGATGAGGCTTTCCTCCACCACGTCCTGGATCTCTTCCACATGGCGCAGGTTGCGCTCGTCCAGCGTACGGCAGACCTTTTCCGTGACGAAGAGCAGATCCGTCGGGGACATGTCCTCGCCTTCCACGGCCTGGTTGGCCCTGGTGATGGCGCTGAGGATCTTTTTCGAGTCAAAGGGCACGGCTGTGCCGTCCCGTTTGATGATCGTCGCGGGCATGGTCTACTCCCAAACAGGGGGGCTTTTTGCTAAGCAGTGCCGTGCTTTTGCCGCGAGCGCGGCGCGGGGCGCGGGCGCGGGGGACAGCGGCAAAAGCCCGTTGCCGCGGTCCGCCATTGCGTCAGGCGACGCACATTTCGCGAGAGCAGGTCTTCCGGCTTGCCCGCCGTTTTTCCGCCTTCCCGGGCCTTCGGCCCAGTGGCGCTGTGGAAAAACGGGGCGCGGCCCTCCCTGGGGGCGCGCAACGGCTGACGGCGGCGGGTCCGCTCCCGATTTTAACGGGATTCCCTATTAAGCCCGTGGCGCTCTCGCGTTTCTAGAACTATTCAAAACTTTTTGCCGCGTCAATGAGGGGACGAAAAAAAGGTCTCCTAGTGTCAAAGCAACACACCGGGATACTTGTGGAAATTTCTGCGGCGCACGCTCCTCCCCGGGGCCGTTCCTTCCCCCCCGGGCCAGCGCGCCCAAAATGCGAAGGCCCCCGCGACCTGGGTCACGGGGGCCTGAAAGCGGCGCGCGAGGAACCGGCTAGGGCTGGTCTTCGTCTCTGGAGGGCGCGGCCTCGGCCGGCGCGGCTTCCGGCGAATGCATGTTCACCTGCGAGGGGCCGTCAAAGCCCTGCGGAACCTGCAGCCCGATGCGCGCCGGATGGTTGATGACGATGGGGCCCGTGAGGTTGAGCGTGGCCTTTTCCGGCTCGCCCGGCGGAATGGACACCGTGACGAGGATGGCCGCGTCCTCGGTGTTGCTTATCTGGAGCAGGGCCTGCTCCGCATCGCCGAGCATTACCGGATAGGACGGCAAAAAGCTGTACGGGTCGGCCACGAGGAGACCCACCTGCGGGTTGGTCACGCTCTGGAGGATGAGCAGGGGCGCGTCCGGCCGAAGCTGGAGGAGGATGAAGTCGTGCTCCTCCTCGAAGCCCGCGAGCCCGCGCGGAAAACGAATGATCTTGTCGGGATCGATGACGCGCCGCCCGAGGCGGGTTTCGATCTCTAGCTCTTTTTCGCTTGCCATAGTTCAGCAGCCACCATGAAATCTTCGTTCTTAGTCGCCAGCGCGCGGCGATTTTCCTCAATGACCCGTTTATAGACCTCTTCGCGGTAGACCGTGGTGTCGGCGGGGACGTCCAGGCCGAGCTTGACCTGCCGCCCCTGGATACCGAGCACGGTGATGCGGATGTTTTCGCCCAAATACAGGCTTTCGCCGGGGCGTCGCGTCAGAATGAGCATGGCATGGCGTCCGATGCGCCAGGGGCGCGCTTACACATAGTTGGCGAGGCTCAGCTTCATGATCATGGACGAGGATTGCAGGACCGTCTGGTATGTGAGCTGCTGCCGGGTGAGCTTGGTCAGCAGTTCCGTCAGGTCGATGTCCTCAGTGTAGCTCAATCGTTCCTGCTGGTCCAGCTTTTGGAAGGAAAGCACGTCCGAGGCCGTCTGGATGCGGTTTTCCTTGCCGCCGATGGCCGTGGCCGCGGAGAGGATCTGCTTTTCCGCCACCTTGAGGGCGGCGAGCGTCCTTTGCGCGCCCTCCTGGTTGTTGCCCTCGAGATAGCCGATGAAGGCCCCCACCACTTCAAAAAGGTTGTTGTCGCCGTCGAGCGCGGGCATCCCCTCGTAGTAGCCGCCGAAGATGTCCTTGCCCACGGCGTTCACCGAGAGGAAGGTGTCCTTCATGATTTCGAACTTGAGGTCCGCGCGCGAGGGATGCACCATGACCTGCATGCCTTCCGTGAGGGTGGCGCCGTTCATGCCCCCCGCGTCAAAATCCACGTAGCCGCCGGGCACGGGCAGGCGCAGGCTCGTGTCGCCGTTGGTCTGGCCTGTGACCGTGACCCAGTTGGAGCCGCCGTCCGTGCTGTAGGACCACTTGAAGGTCTGGCCCGTGGTGTTCAGGTCCACCTTCTCATCCATGCGCACGAGCAGGTTCTTGCCGAAATCGCCCTTGGCCTCGACCTCGAGGCCCTTGGGCGCGCCCATGAGGGTGATGTCGAGCGGCGGGTCCTTGTCGTCGCCCTGGTAGATGGCGGCCGGGCGGATGTAGAGCATGGTGCCGTTCCTCGCGCCGGGGCCCACTTCCTCCCCGTTGGCGTCGACGGTTTGCGCGGCCTTGACCGGCATGTCCTTCGAGACGGTGAGGATGACGCCATTGGCGGCGAGCTGCACGTTGCCGTCGGCATCAAGCTTCGCCTTCTCCGTGTGCCAGTGGTCGCCGCCGTCATTGGACCAGCGGAACTCGGTCTCGTCGCCCAGCGTGCCGTCCTCGGTGAACTGCACGATGACGGTCTCGGCGCTCGCGCCCTCCAGCTTGTAGACGGGCTTGCCGTCCTGGTCGCCTTCCCTGATGGCCTTGTCCCAGTCCTCGTCCCAGCTCGTGAGGGCCAGGCCCTCCTCGAAGGCGTTCTTGTCATAGCGGTGGCCCGCGAAGATGCTCTTGCCCTCAAAGTCGGTGTTGGCGAGCTCGAGGAGGCTGCCGAACTGCTGGCGCGCCTGGTCGGCCATGATCTTGCGCTGGCTCGCGTCATAGGTTCCGGTGGAGGCCTGCTCCGCCAGGGTGATGAGGTCCTGGATGACGGTGGGCACGCGCGTGGAGAGCACGCTGTCCTCAAGGTTGAGCCAGCCCTTGGCCGTATCCACGTTTTCCTGGTACTGGGCCGTATTGGTGAGGTCGATGCGCGTGGTGAGCACGCGATAGGTCCCCGCCGGGTCGTCCGAGGGGCGGTTGATCTTTTTCTGGGTTGAGCCCTGCTGGACGCTCTCCATATATCCGGCCAGGTTCTTCTGCATCTGGCCGACCATGTCGTTGTACATGGTCTTTTGGGTGACGCGGATGGCCATATGGCTACCCCCTTACTGCTTGAGGCCGAGCAGGGTTTGCAGCATCTGGTCAGCGGTGGTGATGAGCTTGGCTGCCGCCGTGTAGGAATGCTGGTACTTGATGAGGTTGCTCATCTCCTCGTCCATGTTCACGCCCGTGACCGACTCCACACGCTCGGAAAGATCCTCGGTGAGGGCGGTATGATACTCGGTATTGGTCTTGGAAAGCCGCCTGTCCGCGCCCACGGTGGTGACGAGGTTGGCGTAGTATTGAGAAATGGTCTGGTTGTCCACGGTCTTCCAGAGCGTGGAGATGGTCACCGGCTTGTCGATGAGCTTGCCGATGGCCGTGGCCGTGATGTTGTCGCCGGCATTGATCTGCGACTGGCCGTTGACCTGCCCGGAAGCGATGAGGTGCGTGTTGCTGTGCACCTGAGTGTTGACCGCGATGTCGCTGGCCGTGCTTCCGCTGAAAAAGGTGTTGATGCCGAGCGCCGCCATGAGGCCCGAGCTGTCCGCGCCCATGGCGAACTCGATATCGGAGCCATCCGCGGTTTCGATAAGCAGCTTGCCGTCCTGGATGCTGGCCACCAGGGGCTGGTACTCCTGGTTCTGATCATCCGTGAGCCTCATGCGGTTGATGGCGTCGCGCACATCCTCGAGGCTGTGGACGGAGGGGTCGAAATTGGCGCTCGTGCTTCCGCCAAGGCCCGTGAAGTCCAGCATCCTGGAGTCGTCAAAGTCCCCGTTGGTGCGGTAGAAGTGGAAATTGACGTTGCCGCCCTGGAGCTTGTCGGAAAAGGGCAGGATGGCCTGCGCCGAGCCGAGGGCCTGCTTGGTGTCCTCCACGCGCTGCTGGCCCTGCGCATAGGTGAGCTTGGAGAGGCCCGCGCCCTGGCTGTGGATGCGGTTGACCTCCCAGATAAGGGAGGAAGCCACGGCGTTGAGCTCGTCGATGTAGCGGCCGCAGTTGTCGTCGCGGATATTGTGGTAGGCCGCGAGCTTGCCCCCGGTGACGCGGTTCTTGTTGTCCTGGCCGTCAAAGCCGATCTGGGGGGTGATGTTCTGGGGCCCGCGCGAGGGCTCGATCCAGTAGAGGCCGTCCTTGGGGATGATGTCGAACTGGTCGCCCTCGTGGAAGTTTTCCACCGAGGAGAAGGAGATCTTCAGGTTCTTGACCAGCACCTCGTCGGTGACGGGATTGCCGTTCTCGTCCTTCTTGCCGCTGTTGGTGATGTCAAAGCGCAGTTCCTTGCCGTCGTCGCCGCGCAGCCAGGTCTTGCCGCCATCCAGGGACACGCGGAACTGCGGGGGCTCGTCGCTCGCGGCGTCGCCGCCGCGCACGATCTCCACGGTGTATTCGTGGCTGTCGTTGCCCGTGAAATTGATGTTGCCCTTGTAGGTGGAGCCGGACTTGAGATGATTCTCGGCGCGCGGGCCCATGACCTCGAGCTCGTAGGTGACGATGCCGTCGACGAGGGGCTGCCCGGTGGAAAGCTGCACGCGGAAATTGCCCTTGCCGTGGTCGATGGTCTCCACGTCCACGAGGGTGGCGAGCTCGCGCACGAGCTGGTCGCGCTTGTCGAGCAGCGAGTTGGGATTGCTGATGCCGTCAACCGTCTGCGCGGTGATCTGGCGGTTCAGGTCGGAAATGGCCACCGCGATGTCGTTGACGCGGTTGACGCCCTGCTTGATGGACACATCCATCTCGTCCTGGATGTTCTTGATGGCGTCCATGGTGTTGCCGAACATGTCGCTCAGGTTGTCGGCATAGGAGAGCAGGCTTTCGCGGACGGCGGTGTCGTCCGGGCGCAGGGCGAGATCCTGCCAGGCGTTGAAGAAGCTGGTCAGGGAGGAGCTGATGCCCGCGCGGTTGGCTTCGTTGAAGATGTTTTCCAGCGAGGCCATGATGGTGTCCTGCTGGTCCCAACGCGACGAATTGGTGGACTGCTTCACATAGGAGCGCTCAAGAAAAGCGTCGAAGAAGCGCATGATCTGCTGGGCATTGACGCCCAGCGGCTGCGCCCCCGGCTTGTACTTGAGGCCGCCGGCGTCCTTCTGGTCCACATACTGGCGCGAATAGCCCTCGGTATCCACGTTGGCAAGGTTGTTGCCCGTGACCGAGATCCACGCCTGCGATGCGTTGAGGGCCGACTGGCCGACGTTGAAGAGTCCGTTGAGCATGGCCTAGAGCCTCCCGGAGATGAGCGCCGCCTGCGGGTGCATCTCGTGGCGCATGCCGCCCCTGCGGCCATAGACGCCCGCGCGCGGCGGCGCGGCCTGGCTGGTCAGCGCCTGCAGGGTGCGGGTGCTCTGGTCGAGCAGCGCGAGCGAAAGCTGGGCATTGCGCGAAGCCTGGCGCGAGACCTGCTGCTCGCCGTCATCCACCGAGGCAAAGAGCGTCAGAAGCGCGACGCCCTGCTCCCCGGGCAGCCCGGCCGCATAGTCGCTCACGCGCACGCCGCCAAGGGTGCGGATGACCAGGGTCTTTTCCACGGCGATCTGGCGGATGAGCTCCTGGATGGAAAATTCCAGGGCCGCCACGCCGTCGGTGTTGCGGCTCATGAGGATGCCGTACTCCTCCTCGAGGAGGTCGTGCAAAAGCGCCAGGGCCTTGTCCTGACGGGATAAACTTTCGTGAATTATCTGGTACATCCTGTCCTCTCTTGCGGACGGGGCAGGCAGAAGCTGCCGAAAAATCTGGTTGTGCCAGTTATAAAGCAAAATTTATGCCATGAACATGACAGCAAGGCGGTTCGGCCGCGCCGGGGCGGAATCCTCCGCGCCATGCCCTAGCCCCTCGCATCGGCCGCCGTCAGCGGCGGAATGCTGAAGTTTTCGGAAGCGGCGGGCTGGGCCCCTGCCGGGGCCGTGAGCGGAGCCGGCTTGTCCGCCTGCGCCGTCTGCCCCACCGCCTGTTCCAGGGGCTGCGTCCGGGGCTGTGCCGCGTCGGCAGCCGCTTGCGCCTCGTTGGCGGCGTGGTAGGCGGCGATGCCCGCCCCGGCCTTGCTGTTGACGCCCACATTGTCCACATTGAGCACGCGGATGGGCTTCAGGCCGCGCTTCGTGCGTTCCGCCGCGCTCATGTTGGTTGTGAAGCGCACATTGCGGCCGCGCCCGGCGGCCTGCGCGCGGTCCGCATCGGCAAGCGCCTGCGCGGAAGCGGCGGCATCCTCAGCGGGTGCGGCCTGGGCGGCCTGCTGCGCGGCGTCAGCGCTGTGACGCGGCGAGGGCTGGTGCAGGGGCGGGCGCACGGCGTGCGAGCCGAGCTTGTCCCCGGCTTCGCGGCGCGCCACCTGCGCGAGCTCAAGGCCGGAAGCGGTCGCGGGCCTCTGGCGCTGCGGAGCCTGCGCCTGTGCAGCGGCGACGGGCGTCGCGCCCTGCTGCGCGCCCCCCCCCCCCGCCTCCGGCGGGGGCAGGGCCGGGGGGGCGCGTAGCGCGGCGCGGGCGCGCGCCCCCGCCGGGGTGAGCGCCACCCGCGCCACGGGGGCGGC
>CAMWTD010000067.1 GCA_947177085.1 uncultured Desulfovibrio sp. | reverse complement strand
TTCGCCGGGCGCGGGCTTGCGCGAAATTCCGGTGGCCGGAGTTGAAAATAGGCATGTTCCGGGAGATGGCAATCGGGCGGCCGCGCTTTTTCGCGCCCTTCTTGCCGGAAAAAGGGATAACTTTTAAGCTGGGGGCATGTTCGCCCTTGCCGCCGCCCTGCTCCCGGACGCCGCCGGAGAAGCCGGGAGGATATTCACGGTTCAGGCGCCCCTGCTGCCATGGCTCGCGCCTGGCTGCATCCTCGCGGGCGTGGCCCTGCAGCTTGGCGTGTTGGCCCTGCCGCTGGCGCGGAAAAAGCCGCTCGCCCTGCGGGAGGGCTTTGTCTGCGTCGCGGGCGCGGCCCTCGTGTTCATCGGCGCGGCGCTGGACAGGGACATAACTGTCGCCGTGGGCGAGGCGCTGGCGCTTTCCGGCATCTGGTTCGCATGGCGGAAGGGCTAGACGTCCCTCTCAGGCGTCGCCCAGGCGGCGAAACCACTCGGGCATGCGGATGGGCCGCCCCGTGGCGTCCACAAGGGCGTGCTGCGTCATGCCCGTGGCGAGCAGCCGCGTCTTGTCCTCGTTCCACATCTCATATACAAAACGCAGGGAGGCGCGGCCCCATTCGCTGACGCCCGTGCGCACCAGCACGAGCTCGTCATAGCGCGCGGGCGAGCGGTAGCGGCACTCGGCCTCGCGCACCGGCAGGATGACGCCCTTTTTCTCCACGTCGGCGTAGCTCATGCCGCGCTCGCGGATATAGGCGCTGCGCGCGCGCTCAAAAATGTGCAGGTATTCGGCGTAGTAGAGCACGCCCATGCAATCCGTTTCACCGTAGGACACACGATGGGGAAACCAGGTTTCGGGAGTGGGAAAATCGGGCATGGTTCGCTTCCTTGCGGGCGGCCCCGGGGCGGCGCGGCGGTCGCGGGGCTGGCCCTCCTGTTGTGCATGGTTCTGGCGGCCTGCGGCCACAAGGCCCCGCCGCCCGCGCGTCCCTCCGCGCCGCCCGTGACCGCGCAGGAAAGCGCGGAGACGTTCCTCTCCCGGCTTTCCCCGGCCAATCAGGAGCTCGCGAGCTGGAAGGACATGGGACCTACCGTGCGCAAGTCTCTCCTCTATGTCAACTCGAAGCCGCAGGCGGCCTTCGCCATCCGCCGCCCGGGCCTTGAGGTGACCTGGGGCGAGCTTTCACGCACGCTCACGCGCCTGCAGCAGCTTTTGCCGCGCCTCGATGCGGAGCCGGGCCTGCTCGCCCAGAATTTTCGCTGGGTCCCCGTGCCGAAAGGCATTGACTATTCTGGCTATTACGAGCCGCGCGTGGCCGCGAGCCGCACGAAGAAGCCCGGCTACGAGCAGGCCATCTACGCCGTACCGCCCGATCTTGCCCGGGTGCGCGCCCGGCGCGGCCGCTATTATGACCGGCGCGCCATCGAGGAAGGACAGGTGCTCGCCGGGCGCGGCCTTGAGCTCGCCTGGGCGAAGGACCCGGTGGATGTCTTTTTTCTGGAGATACAGGGTTCGGGCAGGCTCGTCTTTGACGACGGAACCGAGGCCTATATCAACTATGCCGGCCAGAACGGCCACAAATACAAGAGCTCGGGCCGCATCATGCGCGAAAAGGGCCTTTTGAAACGCGGCGACATTTTCGAGCAGCGGGAGTGGTTCCGCAACAATCCCGGCCGGGTGCGCGAGATCCTCAACGACAACCCGAGCTATGTGTTTTTCAAGTTCGGCGGCCGGGGCCCCACCGGGGCCATGGGCCACACCGTGGACGACTGGCTTTCCCTCGCCACGGATCGCGGCTATATTCCGCTCGGCGCGGTGGTGGCCTACGGCGTCAATATCCCGGACGAGACCTTCGGCAGCGTCCCCCTGCGCGGCATCGGCTTCGCGCAGGACGTGGGCGGGGCCATCAAGCGCAACCGCATCGACATCTTTTGCGGCGGCAACGAGCGCGCCAACTACGTGGCGAGCCACCTGGACGCCCACGGGCCGGCCTGGGTGCTGCTCGCGCGCTGAAACCGCACTGGACCGCACAGAACCACGGCCGCGCGGCGGCCAGGGAGAAAAGCCATGCTCGACAAGGACCGCAACGCCCTCGTGGCCATGGAAGGAAAAAAGGAACTCTGCATCCTGCCCGCCATGGGCAACCGCCACGGCCTCATCACCGGGGCCACGGGCACGGGCAAGACCGTGACCCTGCAAAGCATGGCCGAAACCTTCAGCGCGCTCGGCGTGCCGGTCTTCATGGCCGACGTCAAGGGCGACCTCTCGGGCCTCGCCAAGGCCGGGGGCACGGGCAAGGCGGCGGAGAGGGCGGATGCGCTCGGCCTCAGGGAGCTCGGGTACGCGCCGAAGGCCTTCCCGGTGTGCTTCTGGGACGTGTTCGGCAAGGCCGGGCATCCCATGCGCACCACGGTGAGCGAAATGGGGCCGCTGCTCCTCTCGCGGCTGCTCAATCTGAACGAGGTGCAGGCCGGCGTGCTCCAGCTCGCCTTCCGCATCGCCGACGACGCCGGCCTCCTGCTGCTCGACATGAAGGATCTGCGCAGCATGGTGCAATATGTGGGCGAGGAGCGCGACGCCTTCAAGACGAGCTACGGCCAGATCTCCACGGCCAGCGTGGGGGCCATCCAGCGGGCGCTTTTGCGCCTCGAGGAGGAGGGCGGGGATGTCTTTTTCGGCGAGCCGGCGCTCGACATCAATGACCTGCTCCAGACGGACGCCGACGGCCGGGGCGTCATCAACATCCTCGAGGCCGAATCGCTGATGAACGCGCCGGGCCTCTATTCCTGCGTCCTGCTCTGGCTGCTCTCCGAGCTCTATGAGAACCTCCCCGAAGCCGGCGACAGGGAGAAACCGCGCCTGGTCTTTTTCTTCGACGAGGCGCACCTGCTCTTTGACGGCATCTCCCCGGCCCTGCTGCAAAAGATCGAGCAGGTGACGCGGCTCATCCGCTCGCGCGGGGTGGGCATCTATTTTGTGAGCCAGAACCCCTCGGACATCCCGGACAGCGTGCTCGGCCAGCTTGGCAACCGGGTGCAGCACGCGCTCAGGGCCTTCACGCCCAGGGAGCAGAAGGCCGTGCGGGCGGCGGCCCAGGCCTTCCGCGCCAATCCGGCCTTCGCCACGGAAGAGGCCATTGGCCAGCTTGGCGTGGGCGAGGCGCTGGTCTCCTTCCTCGACGGCAAGGGCGCGCCTGCCATGGTGGAACGCGCGCTCATCGTGCCGCCCGAAAGCCAGGTGGGGCCGGTGACGCCGCAGGAGCGCGCGGCCGTCATGCGGCGCTCGCTCGTGGCCGGCGTTTACGACACGCCGGTGGACCGGGAATCGGCCTATGAGAAGCTTACGGCGCGGGCCCGGGAAAAGCAGGCGGCCGAAGCGGCCGAAGCCCGGCGCGCGGACATGGCCAAGGCCGCCCAGGCGGCGGAGCGCGAGCGCAAGCAGCAGGAGGCGGCCCTGCGCCGCGCCGAGACCGAGGCCCGGCGCAGGGAAACCGCGGAGCGCAAGTCCCGCAAGAAGGCCGGGGCCGTGGACATCGGCGACATCCTGGGTTCGGTGATGAAGCAGACCACGCGCCAGGTCACCAACACCGTGGGCCGCGAGATCGGCAAGACGCTCCTGCGCGGGCTTCTGGGCGGCCTCTTTGGCGGAAGGCGCTAGGGGCGGCGTCACTGGGGCCGGGCAGGTGCAGAATCCTTCTAGATTGTGTCTTGAATAATTCTTCATTGTGGTGTACGGCATGGCAATACCGTGGGGTACAGCGCATGGGGCGGGGCGTGAGCCCGGCCGGTCGGGCTGAAATGCAACGGGGGCATCCATGCCGCAGGTCGCAGCACGCATCAATGACGATCAGGAACGCTGGCTCAAGGACTATTTCAGGACCAAGAGCGCCGGCGCGGAATTTATCCTGCCCTGGGCGGTGGATACCTTTTTCCGGGCCATTACCGGCATCAAGCAGATTTTCAGCGCCTCCGAGCTCAAGACCATTGTGGACGCCCACAAGGACATGAAGCTCATGCCGGACAACACGCGCCTCTCCTACCTGCTTTTGCGCGTGGCCGACGCCTGCGACGTGAACGGCATCCACATGCGACACGGGGCGAGCAAGTCCAGCCTGGAATCCAAGCTCAAGAGCCTTGACGACACGCAGGCCACGGCGCTCATGGTCTGGGCCTCGGCCTTCTGGGTGAGCCGCAACTGCTCGGCCGAGAGCCTGGACGACTATATCAAGGCCTACTAGCGTTTTTGCCGTGCCGCCTGCCCGTCCGGCCGCAGGCGGACACTGCGCGGGCGCGGCCCGGAGCGCCGTCCGCCATGCGCCTCACCTCCCAAGCCGCCGAGAAGCGGCTTTTTCATTGGGCCGCCCGGGCCCATCCCCTGAAAGGACAGCAATGCTTAAAATCCTTCGCGCCAAGTTCCACGGCATCCGCGTGACGGCAAGCGACCTCAATTATCACGGCTCCATCACGCTGGACCCGGTGCAGTGCGCCCGCGCGGGCATCCTGCCGTTGGAATTTGTGGAGGTCTGGAACAAGAATTCCGGCCAGCGCCTTACCACCTATGTCATTTATGGCGATCCCGGCTCCCGCTGCTGCGTGCTCAACGGCGCGGCCGCGCGCACCTGCCAGGTGGGCGACGAGCTCATCATCTGCGCGTCCGAATATGTGGCCGACGCCCGCGAGCTCGCGGGGAAGAGCCCGGTGGTCCTCTGTTTCGGCGAGGGGAATGAGGTCACGGAGTGCCTGCGCTATGAGGTGGGCGAGGCGGGCCCTGGCCGCATGGGCTTTGCCGTGCGCCGGGAGGAGTGACGGGGCGGCATGAAGATCGTCATCCTGAGCAACCAGGCCCGCTCCATGAGCAATTTCTGGAGCGTGCTCATTCGCCGGATGCGCGCGGGCGGGCATACGGTCGTCTGCGCGACGCCGCCCGGGGATGCGGATGCCGAAGCCGCGTTGCGCGCCCTTGGCGCGGAAGTGGCCAACTACCCGCTGGACCGCAAGGGCCTGAATCCGCTGCGCGACGCCGGGAGCTTCATCGCCCTGCTCACGCTCTTCCGCGCGGAAAAGCCTGACCTCCTCTTCGCCACCACCATCAAGCCCGTCATCTATGGCTGCCTCGCCGCGCGCGTGGCGGGCGTGCCCCGCGTCTACGCCACCATTACGGGCCTGGGCTACGCCTTCGAGGCCGACAGCTTCTTCAAGAAATGCGTCAACCGGCTCGGCGTTGTGCTCTACCGGCTGGCGCTCAGCCATGTGAGCGGCGTCTTTTTCCAGAACGAGGACGACCTGCGCGTGTTCCGCAAACACGGCATCCTCGGGCCGGACGCGCGCGTGCTCATGGCGCGGGGCGGCACGGGCGTGGACACCGCGCGCTTTGCGCCCGCGCCCTATCCGCCGCTGCCGCCCGCCGGGCCGGTCATCTTCCTCCTTGTGGGGCGTCTGCTGGAAGCCAAGGGCCTCCACGAATACGCGGAGGCCGGGCGTCTGCTCAAGGCCCGCGACGTCGACTGCCGCCTCCAGTTGCTCGGGCCGCCGGAAACGGGCCTTGGCGGGGTGGACCTCGCGCGGATCCGCCGCTGGGAGGCGGAGGGCTTCCTGGAATATCTCGGCGAAACGCGCGATGTCCGGCCCTTCATCGCCGCCTCGCACGTGCTGGTGCTTCCCTCCTGGCGCGAGGGCACGCCCACGTCCGTCATGGAGGCCATGAGCATGGCGCGCCCGGCCGTGGTCACGGACGTGCCCGGCTGTCGCGAGGTGGTGCGCGAGGGCGTGAACGGCTGGCTCACGCCGCCGCGCGACCCCGGGGCGCTTGCCTGCGCCATGGAGCGCTTTGTGGCCGACCCGGCCCTGGTCGCGCGCATGGGCGCGGCCGGGCGGGAGCTGGCGCTCGCCGAATTTGACGCCGAAACCGTGGCCGGCCGCATCCTGGGGGACATGGGCGTGCCGGCCGGGGATGCCTTGTCCCGGGGGAGCGGCCCGGACGAGAAGGGGGTGGAGCCGTGATCAGCGTCTACCGCAGGGCACTCTTGCAAGCGCTGGATATTTTCTGCCTGCTTCTGGCGCTCACCATTTCCGGCGTGACCACCATCGCGCCGGACCTGAGCGTTTTTGACGACTACACGGGCGCGTCGCTTTTCACCGTATTTTTCTACATGCTCTTTTTCTACATTCTCGACGCCTACAGCGTGGCCCAGGAGGACTTTCGCGAGACCACGGGCCGCGTGCTCGTGGCCTGCTGCCTTGGCATCGTCTCCTCGGCGACGGCCTCTTACGCCTTCGACCACTGGCGCTTCGACCGCGAGACCCTGCTGCTCCTGTTCACGCTCTCCTTTGTTTTTTGCCTTGGCTGGCGCTGGCTCTACTATCGCAATGCCGACAAGGTGACGCATCCCCTGCGCGTTTTGCTCGTGGGCGTGGACAGGGAGGGCAAGGTGCGCCAGTTGCTCGCCGAGGGGCTCCCCAAGGCGCGCATTATCGGCTATGTGGGCGAGCCCGGTCAGGGGCCCGAGGCAGGGGAATATCTCGGGCCGCCCTTCATGGCGCTTTCCGTGGCGCAGAAGCAGGGGGCGACCATGATCGTGCTCCTGCCGGACGCGCCTCTCGACGACGACATCGCCCACGAGCTCCTCGAAGCCAAGCTGCGCGGCCGCATGGTGGTGGACATCCGTTCCTTTTACGAGCATGTGGTGCAGCGGCTGCCGCTCTCGCAAATCAACGACGAGTGGCTGCTCCAGACCGAGGGCTTCTCGCTCAACACGCGCGGCTCGCTCCGGCGGCTCAAGCGCGCGCTGGACGTGGGCATTTCGCTCGTGCTGCTTGTGCTGACATTGCCCCTCATGCTCCTCACGGCGTTTATCGTGCGCCTGGAATCGCCGGGGCCGGTCATCTACAAGCAGGACCGCGTGGGCCTGCACGAAAAGGAGTTCACGGTCTACAAGTTCCGCTCCATGCGCTCTGACGCGGAAAAGAACGGCGCTGTCTGGGCCAAGGCCAACGACGCCCGGGTGACGCGCTTCGGCAGGTTCATCCGCAAGGTGCGCATCGACGAGCTGCCGCAGCTTTGGAACGTGCTCAAGGGCGACATGAGCTTCATCGGGCCGAGGCCCGAGCGCATGGCCTTCGTGCGCGAGCTCAGGAAGACCATCCCCTATTACAGCCTCCGGCACACGGTGAAGCCCGGGCTCACCGGCTGGGCGCAAGTGCGCTATCCCTACGGCGCCTCGGAGGAGGACGCGCGCCGCAAGCTGGAATACGACCTCTACTATATCAAGAACATGTCCATGCTCCTCGACATCCACATCCTCTTCAAGACCGTGGGCGTGGTGCTCTTTCCCAAGGGCGCGCGCTAGGTTCCGGGCATGGGCGCGGATGGCGGCAAGAGAGCGCCCGCGGGCGCATCCGGCGACATTACGGGGGGCCCGGCTCCGGCGGTGCGCCGGCTCTGGCTGCGGCAGCTTCTGGCGCTCATCGTCAAGGAATTTGAGGAAATCGTCCGCGATCCCTCGTCCTATCTCGTGGCCGGGGTGCTGCCGCTGAGCTTTCTCCTGCTCTTCGGCTACGGCATCACTCTTGATGCTGGCATCCTCAAGGTGGCCGTGCTGGATGAGAGCGGGGGCAGCCGCTCGCTCTCGCTGGCCGCGGATTTTGCCCATTCCCCGTGGTTCGAGACCTTCCATGTGGGCGACATGGAAACCGCGGGAAGGCAGATGCGCGATTCCGCGGTGCAGGGGGTGCTCGTCTTCCGCGGCGACTTCGACCAGGAGCTCGCCGCCGGGCGCACGGGGGCGCTCCAGGTCATCGTGGACGGGACGGAGCCCAATACCGCGCAATACATCCGCAATTACAGCCAGGGCCTTATCAGCGACTGGCAGAGGACGGCGCTCCCCGGGGGCAAGGCGCACCCGGCCCCCATGGGGCTCGAAACGCGCTACTGGTACAACCCCACGGCCAAGAGCGAGCGCTTTCTCGTGCCCGGGGCCATCACGGTCATCATGACCCTCATCGGCACACTGCTCACCTCGCTCGTTTTCGCGCGCGAGTGGGAACGGGGAACGATGGAGGCCATGATCGCGACACCCGTGACGCGCCTCCAGCTCCTGCTCGGCAAGCTCATCCCCTATTTCTGCATGGGCATGTTCAGCATGGCCCTCTGCGCCGCCGCGGCGGTGACGCTGTTCGAGGTGCCCTTCCGCGGCTCGCTCGGGGCGTTGCTTTTGCTCTCCACGGTGTTCATGCTGAGCGCCCTTGGCCAGGGCCTGCTCATTTCCGTGTGCCTGCGCGGCCAGCTCGTGGCGGCCGAGGCCGGGCTTTTCTCCGGCTTTTTGCCCGCGCTCATGCTCTCGGGCTTCGTGTTCGACATCAACAGCATGCCCGAAGCGCTCCAGGTGCTGACGCGGCTTTTGCCGGCCCGATACTTCAACACCTGCTTGCGCACCATCTTCCTCACCGGGGACGTGTGGAGCATCTTCTGGCCGAGCCTGCTCTTCATGGGGCTGCTCGCGGCCATCCTGCTCGGGCTCGTCTACAAGAACCTCACCAAGAAACTGGACACGCGCACATGAGCCTGTCGCTCCCCGCGCCGCTTCGGCGGATGCTCACCATCGTGCGCAAGGAACTTTTGGTGCTCCTGAGCAACCGCACCTCGCGCTTCCTCATCGTCGTGCCGCCGCTTTTGCAGATCGTGGTGTTCGGCTGGGCGGCCACCATGGAAGTGCGCAATGTGGACGTGGCCGTGCTCTCGCGCGACAGCGGACTCTGGAGCCGTGAGATACTGCACCGCATCGAGGGCTCGCCCACCTTCCGCAGCGTGTTCCATCTCGAGGGGGAGGAACAGGTGCGCCCGGTGCTGGACGGCCAGAAGGCGCTCTTCGTGCTCGTGTTTGACGAGGAATTTTCCCGCAATGTGGAGCGAGGCGAACCCGCCAGCGTGCAGGTCATCCTTGACGGGCGGCGCTCCAACGCGGCGCAGATCGCGGCCTCCTACCTCTCCCAGATAGTGGAGGGCGCGGCGCGCGCGACGCCCATGGCCCGGGCGG
The DNA here is from genome assembly GCA_947177085.1 of uncultured Desulfovibrio sp. Taxonomy (GTDB): domain Bacteria; phylum Desulfobacterota; class Desulfovibrionia; order Desulfovibrionales; family Desulfovibrionaceae; genus Desulfovibrio. The sequence goes on along the minus strand of CAMWTD010000067.1, from coordinate 479 downwards.
CCGAGGCGGCGATGGAAGGCGGGGAGGACGCCGGCGGCCGCGTGCCGCAACTGGACGTGCGCACGCGCTGCTGGTTCAACCCCAACCTTGAATTTCAGTGGTTCTTTTTGCCCAACCTTATCGGCATGTTGAGCCTCATGCTCGGGCTCGTCGTCACCGGGCTTTCCGTGGCGCGGGAGCGCGAGGTGGGAACCTTTGACCAGTTGCTCGTCTCGCCGGCCACGCCCACGGAAATCGCGCTCGCCAAGCTCGTGCCCGGTTGCCTTATCGGGCTCGCGCACGGCACGCTTTTTTTGCTCATCACGGTTTTCGGCTTCGGCGTGCCCTTCAATGGCTCCGTGGCCCTGCTCTATGTGGCCATGCTCGTCTTTTCCATTGCCGCTGGCGGGGTGGGGCTCATGGTGTCGTCGCTCTCGGCCACGCAACAGCAGGCCTTTCTCGGCGCCTTCACCGTCGGGGTCCCGTGTATCCTCATTTCC
>CAMWTD010000066.1 GCA_947177085.1 uncultured Desulfovibrio sp. | reverse complement strand
GGGCCGCCGCGCGGGGCTGCGCCGGGGCGGCCGGGCTGCCGTCGGCTGTGGGCAGCGGCGCGCCCTCGGGCCCGAAAAGGTGCTCATACACGCGCTTGGCCACCGGGCCCGCCACGCTGGAGCCGCCGCCGCCGTGCTCCACCATGACGATGACCACATAGCGCTTGCCGTTCTTGCTGCCCCAGGTGGCGATCCAGGCATGGTCGCGCTGGGCGTATTCCATCTCCGAGGTGCGCAGGCGGCGGTCGCCCGCGGCCATCTTGAGCTTGACCACCTGGGCCGTGCCGGTCTTGCCGCCCATGTCGGCATCCTTGCGGCCCACCACGCGGGCCGTGCCCGCGCCCGCGGTCTTGCGCATGGCGTTAACCACAAAGTCCAGTGTTTCCTTGCGCGCGGGCACGCGGCCGCGCACCTCGCGCGGCGCGTTTTCGAGAAGCTGGGGCTTCAAGAGGTCGCCGCCGTTGAGCATGGCCGACACATAGACGGCCATCTGCACGGGCGTGACGAGGGTATAGCCCTGGCCGATGGAGACGTTGAAAGTTTCGCCGCGCACCCAGGGGCGCTTGAAGCGGCGCTTCTTCCATTCCTTGGAGGGCACGAGGCCGGATTTCTCGTGCGGCAGGTCGATGCCCGTGGGCGCGCCAAAGCCCGCGGCCTTGGCGAACTGCTCTATCTTGTCGATGCCCAGGCGCTCGGCCATGAGATAATAATACACGTCGCAGGAATGGATGAGCGAGCTCTCCATGTTCATGCTGCCGTGTCCGCCCTTTTTCCAGCAGCGGAAAATCTGGTTGCCGAGGCGCACCTGCCCGGCGCAGAACACGGTGTCGCGCGGGCTCACCCCGCGCTCGAGGAACATGGCCGCCATGAGCAGCTTCCACACCGAGCCGGGGGGATAGACGCTCTGGATGACGCGGTTCTGGAGCGGGAAGCGGTTGTTGGTGCGCAGGGCCTCCCAGTCGCGGCGGGAAATGCCGCCCGCAAAGAGGTTGTTGTCATAGGCCGGGGAGGTGACGAGCGCGCGGAGCTTGCCCGTGTCCGGCTCCATGACCACCACGCAGCCGGCCTCGCCGTTGAGGGCGTTCCACGCGGCGCGCTGGAGCTCGCTGTTGAGCGAGAGCCGCATCTCCGCGCCGCCGCGCGGCTCCTCGCGCAGGGTCTTGCCCAGGGCGCGGGCGTGGGCGTCCACCTCCACGTCGTAGAGGCCCTTGCTGCCGCGCAAATCTTTTTCCAGCTTGTATTCGAGGCCCTGCTTGCCCACGAGGTCGCCCATGGCGAGCGCCGGGTCGGCCTCCATCTCCTTTTCGTTGGCCTCGGCCACATAGCCGAGCACATGGGCGAAGAGCTCGTTTTCCGGGTAGCTGCGCTTGGTGCGGACCACGATCTCGAGGCCCGGCCACGCGTGGATTTCGGACTCGATGCGCGCCACGAGGTCGAAGTCGATGTCCGTGATCATGAGCAGGGGCTCGAAGGGCTTCACCTTGAAGCGGTCCTGCTGGTATTTCTCCTGCACATGGGAGAGCGGGATGCCCGACCACGCGCTGATCTGCGCGAGCGTGGCCGGCAGGTCCTCGCAGTCCTCGCGCACGAGGGAGAGGCCGTAGGCCGTGCGGTTGTCGGCGAGCACGCGGTTTGCCTCGTCGAGGATGCGGCCCCGGGGCGCGAAGATGCGCTCCTGGCGCAGGCGGTTCTCCTGCGCCTGACGGGTGAATTCCGCGCCGAGATGCACCTGGAGATACCAGAAGCGGACCACGAAGACGAAGAAAAAGACCCCCACCAGCACCTGGAGGAGGATGACGCCGCCGCGCGGGGGCTGGTAGCCCTCGTTCTCCACCTGTATCCTGAGCCAGGAGTGTCCCTGCGGACGCTTGGATTCCGCGGCGGTGGGGGATGCGTCGTGTGTGTTGTTCTGCTGCATGGGCTCGATGGTTGAGGTTGGGGAGGCCCGGATTTTCATGCACATTCGATGCCAGCAAAACCCGGCAAAAAACGCCCGGGCGGCGGGCGGGGCGGCTATTCCTCCTCCTCGGGGGCGTTCATCTGCCGCGCCGCCACGAGCAGCCGCCAGGCGAAGGGCATGAAGATGGCCTGCAAAAGCGCCTTGTCCAGTGTGTCCTCCACGTTGAAGCCCAGGTTCTGCAAGGGGGCCATGAGCCAGGTCACGCCGTAATAGGCCGCGCCCAGGCAGGCCGAGAGCAGGAAGACAAAGACAAAGTTCTCCACCTGAAAAAGCCAGCGCCCGAGACGGAACAGCACGATGATGGACGCATACCAGACGATGACCGCCCCGAAGGGCCGCGTGCCCATGCCTTCCTGCACCAGCACGAAAAGCGGCACAAGCCAGAGGATATTGCGGTAATCGCGCTCCTGCAGGAGGATGATAAGGCCGACGGCGAGAACGTCCAGCCCCGGCGCGAGCGCCTGGATGCACACGCCCACGGCGAGAAAGCAGAGCCACCAGCCGACGGTCCTGAGGATCTTCATGGCCGCCGTCCCTGCGGGGCCGGCCCCCGCCTCATGGGAGCACCACGCGGTAGCGCGGCGCCGTACCGTCGGAAGCGGGCGGCGCGGGCGGAAGCGACGAGGCCCCGGGCCTTGCGTTGCCGGCGGCCGGGGCGGGCTGCGCCCCGGGGCCTGGTGCGGGCGTGGCCCCGGCGCTCACTGGCGCGCCCGTCCTCTCCCGGGATGTGCGCACGGTCGCGGACGCGCCCGGAACGGTCTCCGGGGCTTGCCCCGAATCCGCCCCGGCCCCCGGTGTGGCCGTTTCCCCGCCACGCTGACGCGCCGGAGCCGGGGCGCTGGCCCGGGGAGCGGCATCCGGCTGCGCCACGGCCGGAGCCTGCGGGTCCAGCGGCTGTGCGGGGGCTCGCTGGGCCGGGGCCCGCGCCACATCGGTACGGGCGCGGCCGGGCAGGCTCTCGGGCGCGGGGGGCCCCACAAAGACCGGCGGCGGCCCTTCCGGCTCCTCGGGGGGCGGCGCGATGCCGCTCGGCTCCAGCAGGAGCACCTCTTCAAGATGTTGCAGGTCCACCAGCGGCACGGCCGAAACGGCCATGAACTGCGTATAGTCCGAGGGGGCCACGCTCACCACCCGCGCCACGGGCAACCCCTTGGGATACTTGCCGTCAAGGCCCGAGGTGACAAGCACCTCGCCGTCTTTCACGCTGGCGTCGCGCTGGACGAAGTTGACCTCAAGCTCGCGGCCCTTGCCCTTGCCCATGAGGATGCCGGGGGCGCGGCTCTCCTGCCCGAACACGGCCACGCGGCTGCCCGGGTCCGTGATGAGCAGGGCCGTGGAGGCGTGGGGACTGGCCTTGAGCACGCGGCCCACGAGCCCGAGGTGCGTCACGAGCGGGGTTCCCGGGCGGCCGCCCGTGGCGTAGCCGCGGCTGATGGTGATGCTGTCGAGCACGGCATTGGGGCCGAGGCGCCCGGCAAGCACGCGCGCGCCCAGGGGACGCCAGCTCACGTCCACGGGGAGCTGCACAAGCTCACGCAGACGCCTGAGCTCCGCCAGGTCCTCGCCGCTGGCCAGAAGGCGGGATTCCAGCTCGTCCACCCGGGCCTTGAGACGCAGGTTTTCCTCGCGCACGTCCACGAGGTCGAAATAGCGGTCCCAGAAGCCAGAGGCCACATCCTGCACGGCGCGCAGGGGCCCGAGCACTGCCCCGCCCACCTCAAGGCCCACCGAGGCCGCCAGGTCGTCGAGGGCGTGCGTGCGCTGGTTCCAGGAATACATCCCCAGGAACAGGATGAGCAGGACGCCCGCAAGAATAAGGATGCGCCGCAGGTTCACGGAAGGCTACCCCCGGCGGCTTGCGCCCGGCCCGGCAGGGGCAGGCGCGCGCAAGCCATGTGCGCGGCCGCTCAATCTATGCAGACTTCCTTGAGGATATGGAGATTGTCCAGCGTCTTGCCCGTGCCCACGACCACGGTGGAGAGCGGGTCGTCCACCACGGTGATGGGGAGCGAGGTCTCCTCGCGCAGGAGCTGGTCCAGCCCCTTGAGGAGCGCCCCGCCGCCGGTGAGCACGATGCCGCGGTCCACGATGTCGGCGGCGAGCTCGGGGGGGGTCTGCTCCAGCGCGATGCGCACGGCCTGGACGATGCTGTCCACCTGTTCGGAAATGGCCTTGCGCACCTCCTCGGAGGTGATGATGATATTCTGGGGGATGCCGGTCACAAGGTCGCGGCCCTTGACCTCAATCTGCTGTTCCGGGTCCTGCGGGTAGGCCGAGGCGATCTTGATCTTTATCTCCTCCGCCGAGGATTCGCCGATGAGCATGTTGTACTTGCGCTTGACGTGGGTCATGATGGCTTCGTCCATCTTGTCGCCGCCCACGCGCACCGAGCGCGAATACACGATGCCGGAAAGCGAGATGACCGCCACCTCGGTGGTTCCGCCGCCGATGTCCACCACCATGTTGGAGGTGGGCTCCTGGATGGGCAGGTCCGCGCCGATGGCCGCGGCCATGGGCTCCTCGATGAGATAGACCTCGCGCGCGCCCGCGGACTGGGCCGATTCCTTGACGGCGCGCTTCTCCACCTGGGTGATGCCCGTGGGCACGCAGATCATGATGCGCGGCCTGACCATGCGCCTGGAATTGTGCACCTTGGCGATGAAGTGCCGGAGCATGGCCTCCGTGACCTCGAAGTCGGCGATGACGCCGTCCTTCATGGGGCGGATGGCCCAGATGTTGCCGGGCGTGCGCCCGAGCATCCGCTTGGCGTCCTGGCCCACGGCAAGCACCATGTTGTTGCCGCGCGCGTCCTTCTTGACGGCCACCACCGAGGGCTCGCGCAGGACGATGCCGTGCCCCTTCACATAGACGCAGGTATTGGCCGTGCCGAGGTCAATGGCAAGATCATTGGAAAAAATGCCCAGTACGGCATCCAGAACCTTGGACATGCTGTATTTGCCTCGCTCTCACGCTGGCTTGGACTCTCCCGGAAAGGTATATGCTCCGGGCTGAAATGTGTTCAACCAAAACAGCCGCAAAGTCAAGCCTGCCGGGGGATAGTTCAAAATCTTTGCCCGGCTTGGCGCGGCCGTGCGGGTCTTTTTCGGGCACGCGCCGCGCATGGCCGCCCGCGCGCCTTTTTGCCGGGTCAAAGTTCTGTACAGGCCGGAAGCCTAGAAGCGGAAGTCCCGCTTGCCCCCGGCGATTTCCGAAAGGCGCTTTTCGGCGATGGCGCGCACATGCGGGCTTTCCACCTTGGCGAGCTCCTTGGCGATAAGGGCCTCGCCGCGCTCGCGCGTGGCCGGGCTGGCGTAATCCTCCAGGTATTCCTTGAGCGTCAAAAGCGCGTTGGGATGGCAGCAGTTCTGGATCTGCCCGCTCTTGCACAGGCTCATGAAGCGGTCGCCGGTGCGGCCCTCGCGGTAGCAGGCCGTGCAGAAGCTCGGGATATGGCCCATGCCCATGAGCCAGTGCACCACCTCGTCCAGAGTGCGGTTGTCGCTTACGTCGAACTGGCGCGAATTTTCCTCCTCGGCCTCGGGCTTCGCATAGCCGCCCACGCTGGTGCGCGAGGCCCCGCTGATCTGCGAGACGCCGAGGCCCAGCACCTGCTCGCGCACGGCGCGGCTTTCGCGCGTGGAGATGATCATGCCCGTGTAGGGCACGGCAAGGCGGATACAGGCGCAGATGCGGGCGAAGGTGGCGTCGTCGATGCCGTGGGCGAAGTCGCCGGGGTCGATGCCGTCGGCGCGGCGCACGCGCGGCACGCTGATGGTGTGCGGCCCCACGCCGTGCACGGCCTCGAGGTGCTCGGCGTGCATGAGCAGCGAGGCGAATTCCTCCCGCCACGAGCCGAGCCCGAAGAGCACGCCCAGGCCCACGTCGTCGATGCCGCCCTCCATGGCCCGGTCCATGGCCTCGGTGTGCCAGGCGTAATCGCGCTTGGGCCCGGTGGGATGGAGCTGCGCGTAGGCCGCCGGGTCATAGGTCTCCTGAAAGAGGATATAGGTCCCGATCTCGGCGTCGCGCAGGCGGCGGTAGTCCTCCACGGTGGTGGCGGCGATGTTGACGTTGACGCGGCGGATGGCCCCGTTGCGGTGGCGGATGCCGTAGATGGTGCGGATGGACTCGATGATGTAGTCGAGCGGGTTCTCCTTGGGGTGCTCGCCCGCCTCCACGGCCAGGCGCTTGTGGCCCATGTCCTGCAGGGCCGTGACCTCGCGGACGATCTCCTCCTGGGTGAGCTTCTTGCGCGGCATGTGGCTGTTCGTGCGGTGATAGGGGCAGTAGACGCAGCCGTTGACGCAGTGGTTGGAGAGATAGAGCGGCGCGAAGAGCACGATGCGGTTGCCGTAAAACCGCTGTTTGATGCGGCTCGCGAGATCGAACATGGACGCCGTGGTTTCCGGGTCGTCCGCGGCCATGAGCACCGAGGCCTCGCGGTGCGTGAGGCCCCGGCCCTCGGCCGCCTTGTCGAGGATGGCCGCCACGGCCGACCTGTCCCTGGCGAGCCTGTCGGCCTCGGCCACGGAAGCGGCCGCTTCCTGCCGGTCAATAAATTCCGCCGCCTGGCGGGACTTGACATCATACATGGCATACCCCGGGCGCGCCGCCGGGTGCGCGCCGATAAGAAGCGGGCGGGAAGGGAAGGTCAGGCCAGAATGGCAAGGCGTCCGGCGCAAAGCCGCGCCTCGCGGGCGCAGCAGGCCGGAGCGTCCCCCGCCTCGTGGGAAACGAAAACGAGCGCCGGCCCGATGCCGGACGCGGCCAGGCGCTCCAGAGAAAAAAGATAACGCTCCCTCGCCGCCTCGTCCAGACCGGAACAGGGTTCGTCCAGCAAAAGCACGTCCGGACGCCCCATGAGGGCGCGCGCGAGAAAGAGCCGCCGCAACTGGCCCGTGGAAAGCCGGCGGATGGAGGCCGAGCCTGCGCGGGCGGCCTCGCCCCCGGGGAAAAACAGCTCCATGAGGCGTCGGGCCTCGGCCTGTTCTTCGTCGCCGAACTCCCGGTACACGCCGATGCTGTTGTCAAGGCCCGAGCAGACCAGTTCCAGCCCGGTGAGTGGATAGCCGTAGAGCGCCTGGGACAGGTCGGAGACGAGGCGCACCCCCCGGCGCACTTCCTCGAGGGTTCTGGCCTCGCGGCCCAGCGAGGGCAGAAAGCGCCTGAGCCTGCCCCCGGCAGCGGCGAACTCGTCCCCGGCGAGCAGGCGCAGCAGGGTGGACTTGCCCGAGCCGTTGGGGCCCGTGATGCGCCAGTGCTCGCCCCGGCGCAGGATCCAGTCAATGTCGTGCAATACCTTGTGCCGGTCGATATAGACGGAGACGCGGGAGAGCTCGAAAATGACCGGGGCCGCGTCGGGGGCGGCTTCCGGGGCCGGTGCGGGCTTCGACGCCCGCCCTGCTTCCGCGGTGACAAAATTTTCCGGCCCGGCGGGAATGTGCGGGGAAAGCCGCCCCCCGTCGAGCCATGCGCGGCCCCGGCACCACTCCGGCACGCTCTTAGGCCTATGCGAGGCCATGATGACCGTGCCCCGCTCCGCATAGGCGTCCAGCGCGCCGGCGAAGCGGCTGCGGTGGGCGGCGTCGAGGCCGTCCAGGCATTCGTCGAGGAGCAAAAGGCGCGGATTGCGCGCCAGCGCCCCGGCGAGAAGCACGAGGCGGAGCTGGCCCTGCGAGAGTTCGGGAAGCCGCCGGAGGAGCAATTCTCCGCAGCCGAGGCTTGCGGCGGCGTCCCGGGCGCGGGCTTCGCACTCCTCGTCCGGAACGCCGAACTCGGCCCCGGCGATGACCCCCATGATATATTCAAGCCCCGTCAGTTCGGGCGCGCGCCTCTGCCACAGTTCCTGCACGGCCGGGGAAACGAGGGCGCAGAGGCTGCGGCCCACGATGGGCGAGCTCTCCATATGTTCGGCTCCGCGCCAGAGGATGCGGCCGCTGGCCGGCCAGAGCTCGCCCGCCACAAGGCGCAGCAGGCTGGACTTGCCCGCGCCGTTGGGCCCGAAAAGCGCGCAATGGCCGCCGGCCGTGACCTGCCAGTCGATATGCCGGAGCACGGGATGCCGCCGCTCCGGGTCTCCGGGCAGGAAGCAGCTCACGTCCTCGATGCTGACGAGCGGTTCCCCGGCCTTCATGGTGGTCAAAACGGGACAAGGCTGCGGCGGCCGCCCTCGAAGAGCGCCTGCCGCGTGTGGCCGAAGCGGCGCGCATACTCGGCGAGGCGGTCGAAATCGCGGGCCACGTCGCGCACGCTGTGGGCGTCCGAGGCGAAGGTCACGGGAATGCCGAGTTCGGCGGCGAGCTCCATGATGGGCGGCGCGGGATAGATCTCGCGGCAGGCCTTGCGCAAGCCCGCCGAGGAGACTTCCATGGCCATGCCCGTGTCGGCCAGGGCCGTGAGGGCGCGCCGCACCCGCGCGCGGCTTTCCGGCCGGGCGAGCCAGGCGTGGAAGCGCTCCGCCGAGAAGATCTTGATGAGATCCGGGTGCGCGGCGATCTGGAAGAGCCCGGAAGCGAGCATGGCCTCCCAGGCCGTGAAATAGGCCTCGTACCAGGCGTCGCACTGCTCCTCGCCCGCGTCCCGCCACGGCGCGTCGCCGTCGTCGAAGCCCCAGTGCCCGAGAAAGTGGACGCTGCCGATGAGGTAGTCGAAATCCGCGGCCTTGCAGGCCTTGCGGATGAAGTCCTCCTCCCCGTCCAGCCAGTCCATTTCCATGGCGAGCAGGGCGCGGGGCTGGCCGGGCCTGGCGTTGTCGCGCAGGGCGCGCACCTCCCGGAAATAGTCCGGGAGGTGGGCCCTGAGCTGCTCGCGGTATTCGTGGCGGTAGGTGAAGCCCCCGGGCCTGGGCGAATGCTCGCTGAAGCCGATGTACGCAAGCCCGGCCGCCTCGGCCGCCGCGTACATGTCCTCCGGGCTGTCCGCGCCGTGCGAATAGCGCGTATGGGTGTGCAGGTCCGCCGTGATCATTGGATGCGCATGGCCTTTGTGCGTGGCGTTGTTATGCTTTTGCGTTGGCAGTGATGCCGTGCGGTAGGGGAATGCCGAAATTATCCGTCAAAAACAGCCTTTTCGGTGCTGGCTGCGTCAGAGAAAAATTTCCTCGGTCGAGTACTTAAGTACACTCCCTTCGGAAATTTTTATCTTCCTTGCCAGCACCGAAAAATCTTATTTTTTAGGATTCTTCCGGCACCAGCACCCGTCTTCCGCTCCGCTCCAGACGGACTTAAGGAAGGGGCTGTGACTCCTATCCTGAACCTACTGGTTCAGGTAACTCTCGAACAGGATGTCCTCGATTTTGCCCTGCGCCATGTAGTCGTTGAGCACGCCCAGAAGGTCGGACTTGATCTGCTGGCCGTTGCGCGCATCCCTGAGAAAGGCGTCGTCCTTGCTGCGCAGGTAGAAATAGATGGCGTCGCGCAGGGAGAGCATCCGCTGGTCGATCTCGCGGCTGAGCGCCGGGTCCTTGATGATGGCGGAAAACTTGCAGACAAGGAAGCGCGTGCCGCCCTGGGCCTCTTGCGTGGGAACAACGAAGGGCGCGAATTCCTTGACGATGTCGGGACTGGACTGCGCGGCGGGGGCGGAGGG
>CAMWTD010000065.1 GCA_947177085.1 uncultured Desulfovibrio sp. | reverse complement strand
ATCCCGGGCCCATGAACCGGGGGCTCGAGATTTCGAGCGCCGTGGCCGACGCGCCCGAGTGCCTGGTGCTCGACCAGGTGGCCGCGGGCGTGGCCACCCGCATGGCCATCCTCTACCTGCTCGCCACCCGCACCGAGGGAGAAGCCTGATGACGCTCTGTATCCGCAATGCGCGGCATCTTGACGCCGCCGTGGACCTGTTTGTGGACGGCCCCCGCATCCTCACCATGACGCCAGCCGGGCACGAGACGCCCCCGGAGGGCTGCGAGATTTTCGACGCCCACGGCCTGCGCCTTTTCCCGAGCCTCACGGACGCGCATGTGCATTTGCGCGAGCCCGGCTTTGAATACAAGGAAAAAATCTCCACGGGCCTCGACGCGGCGGCCCACGGCGGCTTCGGCCAGGTCATGTGCATGGCCAACACCAAGCCCGTCAACGACACGGCCGCGGTGACGCGCTTCATGCTCGAGCGCGCGCGGGAGAGCCACCCCGACGGCCCGCGCCTCTACCCGGTGGCCGCTGCCAGCGTGGGCCTGAAAGGCGAGGCCCTGACGCCGCTCGCCGAGCTGCGCGCCGCGGGCTGCGTGGCCGTGTCCAATGACGGGCGTCCGCTGGAGAGCGCGGAGCTCGTGCGCCGCATCATGGAATACGCGGCCGACCTCGGCATGGTCTTCATCGACCATTGCGAGGACCCGCACCTCGCGCGGGGCTGGCTCATGCACGAGGGCGACGTGAGCGGCATGCTCGGCGTCAAGGGGCAGCCCGCGGCGGGCGAAGCCGTGCAGGCCGCGCGGGACATCATGCTCGCCGAATATCTGGGCTTGCCCGTGCATATCGCCCATGTGTCGAGCCGCCTCACCGTGGACCTCATCGCCTGGGGCAAGGCCCGCGGCGTGCGCGTCACGGCCGAGACCTGCCCGCATTACCTGCTGCTCGACGAGACGGCCCTCGAGGGCTACAACACGCTCGCCAAGGTGAGCCCGCCCCTCAGGACCGCCGACGACCGCGCGGCCCTGCGCGAGGCCGTGGCCTCGGGCGTCGTGGATATCCTCGTGACCGACCACGCCCCCCACGCGGCCCATGAAAAGGACGAGACGCTGGATCTCGCGCCCTGCGGCCTCACGGGGCTGGACCTCGCCCTCTCCCTCACGTGGGAGCTGGTGCGCGAGGGCGCGCTCGCCGAGGCCGACGTGCACCGCCTCTGGAGCCGCCGCCCGGCCGAGATCTTCGGGCTGCCGTGGAACGGCTTCGCCCCGGGCGACCCGGCGGACTTCTTCCTCTTCGACGCGGACGAGACGTGGCGGGTCACGCCCGGGAGCCTGCGCTCGCGCGGCAAGAACACGCCCTTCCTGGGGCGGGAACTGCATGGCCGCGTGCGCCATCACTGGCTCGGCGGCAAGGCCCTGTTCTGAGCGGGGAGGAGCACGCCATGCCTGTACGCCAGCCCGTTGTCGCGGGCCGATTCTATCCCGGCAATCCTGAAGCCCTGCGCGGGGCGGTGCGCGGCTTTCTCGCTGCGTCCGAAGAGGCTTCGCTGCCCGGGCGCAGCCGAAAGGCCTGGGGCTGCATGTTGCCCCATGCGGGCTATGTGTTCAGCGGGGCCGTAGCCGGGGCGACCCTCGACGGCCTGACGCTGCCCGGAAGGCTCGTCATCCTCTGCCCCAACCACACGGGCCGCGGGCAGCCCCTGGGCGTCTGGCCGGGTGGGGCGTGGCTGACACCGCTGGGCCAGGTCCCGGTGGACGAGGATCTGGCCCGGGCCCTCATGGCCGCTGGCGGCGGCTTTAGTCCGGATGTGCACTCGCACCTCGGGGAACATTCCATTGAGGTCGTGCTGCCCTTTTTGCAGGTGGCCGCGCGCGGCCCACTCGCGATCGTGCCCGTCTGCGTGGGCACGCGACACCCCGGGGCCGTGGCCCGCGCGGGGGAGGCGCTTGCGGCCGTGCTCGCCCGGCCGGAGAACGCGGACGCGGGCGTGGTGGTGAGTTCGGACATGAACCATTATGAGGATGTGCGCCGCACGGAGCAAAAGGACGCCCTGGCGCTCGAACGCGCGCTGGCGGGGGACGCGCCGGGCCTTCTGCGAGTGGTGGAGGAGGCGGACATCAGCATGTGCGGGGCCGCGCCGCTGGCTCTCGCCCTGCATGCCGCGCGGCGGCTCGGCGATGTGCGCGTGGAGCTGGCCGCGCACGACACCTCGGCCACGGCCTCGGGCGATACGCAGCACGTTGTGGGCTACGCGGGCCTGCGCCTGTGGCTCACGCGAGGGGAAAAACCGGCCGGGCCGGCCGCCTGAATTTTGGCCGCAGGGCGACAAAAAAGGCCGTTCCCGCCAAGGGGGAACGGCCTTTTCTCACAGGTCGTCAGGCAGGGTGGCTACTTGATCTTGCAGTTGCCGTCCTTGCACTCGGGCGTGGAAATGACGGGCGTGGCCTGGAACAGCACCACCTGCTCCGCGCCCTTGTTGTCGCCGAGCACCATGGTGTAGCGCATGAGGCCCTGGGGGCGGGGCAGCTCGGAAGTGCCGCGGAAAACGCCGTTGGCCGTGAGCAGGCGCGTCTGGCCGACCTTGGTCTCGCGGATATTGGAAAGCGTCATGCGGTCCACGACGAGCTTCTTGTCCTTGATTTCCTCAATGAAATGCGCCTTGTCGCGGATGTGCCCGTTGGAGCCGATATACCAGAAATTGGGCGCCAGCAGTTTTTCCAGCGCGGCCGTATCGCCGGTGATGACGGCTTCGGTGTACTGTTCCACCGGGTCGGTCTTGGCATGGGCGATACCGCCGGCAAGGCAGAGGGCGAGCGCCAGAAGCAGGGGCACGAACTGGAAAAATCGCATGGGAGTCCTCCTTTTCGCACAAGATCCCGTGTTGATATGGGCCACGGGCGCGGCCTGCCTTCATGTCCGGCGGCGCGCGGATGCTTTCTTTAAGACCACGGGCGCGCCCTGTCAACCGGGAAAGCGGGGGAAAATCCGGAAAGCGGAATAAGCCGCAATTTTCCTGCGTTCACGCCACGCCGGGGAGGGTTTGCATTACCTAGCGAATCGCTATACAACTCTTCACGCGCCGGGAGCGGCAAGGCCGTTTCCGGATGACGCCATCCAGTTCTTGCGGGCATTCCCTGGGCGGAACCCGCAGCAGCCCGGAGCAGCCATGAAGACCTCCATCCTCCAGACCATCGGCAGGACGCCGCTCTTGCGGCTCAAACTTTCTGAAAAGCTCCCGGGCACTGTCTGGCTGAAGCTCGAGAACCGCAATCCGGGGGGCTCCATCAAGGACCGCGTGGCCTTTCATTGCGTGGAGCGCGCGCTGGTGCGCGGCGATGTGCGCCCCGGGGGCCTGGTGGTGGAGGCCACCAGCGGCAACATGGGCATCGGCCTGGCGCTCGTCTGCGCCATGCGCGGCCTGCGCTGCGCGCTCACCATGCCCGAGTCCATGAGCCGCGAGCGGCGCGCCCTGTTGCGCGGCTATGGCGCGGAGCTCGCCCTCACACCCGCCGCCGGCGGCATGGCGGCCGCCGTGGAGGCCGCGCGCGACCTCGCGGACGAGCTCGGCGGCTGGCTAGTGAACCAGTTTTCCAACCGCGACGCCGTGGCCGTGCATTACGAGACCACGGGCCCGGAGATCTGGCACGACAGCGCGGGCCGCATGGACGTTCTCGTGGCCGGCGTGGGCTCCGGCTCCTCGCTCACGGGCACGGGCCGCTACCTCAAGGAGTCCATCGCCGATTTCAGGGTCATCGCCGTGGAACCGGCGGCCTCGCCCGTGCTTTCCGGCGGCGCGGCAGGCCCCCACGCCATTCAGGGCATCGGCGCGGGCTTCGTGCCCGATATCCTCGACCGCTCCCTCATCGACGAGGTTCTGCTCGCCGACGCGGACGAGGCGGTGGCGACGGCGCGCCTGCTCATGGAAAAGGACGGCGTGTGCGCGGGCATCTCCACCGGAGCCAACGTGGCCGCCGCCCTTGCCGTGGCGGCGCGGCCGGAGATGGCGGGGAAGAATGTCGTGACCTTCGCCTGCGATACCGGCGAGCGCTATCTCTCCACGCCGCTTTTCACGGCGGAATAAGGGCCCGCGCGGGGAGCTCCCGGCACTTGCCAAGCCATGCCCGGTGCTTAGATATGGAGGATGAAAAGCCCCGCACAGCCCCCCCTGATGTGTGAGCAGGCCCGTGAGCCGCAGGCCGAAAGTCCCTGCATCCATATCGAGAACGCGCGCCAGCACAATCTCAAGAACATCACCCTTGACATCCCGCGCGACGAGCTCGTGGTGGTTTGCGGGCCCTCGGGCTCGGGCAAGTCCACCCTGGCCTTTGACATCGTCTATGCCGAGGGTCAGCGGCGCTATGTGGAGTCGCTCTCCACCTATGCGCGCCAGTTCCTGCCGCAGATGGACAAGCCGGATGTGGAGAAAATCGAGGGGCTCTCCCCCGCCATCTCGCTGGAGCAGCAGAGCGTCTCCCGCAATCCGCGCTCCACGGTGGGCACGGTGACGGAAATCTATGACTTTTTGCGCGTGTTCTTCGCCCGGCTCGGCACGACGTACTGCCCCCAGTGCGGCCGCCCCATCGAGGCCCGCGCCGCGGACGAGATTATCTCGGACATCCTCGCGCTGCCCGAGGGCGAGAAGTTCATGGTGCTCGCGCCCCTCGTGGAGCTGCAAAAGGGCACGCACCAGGACCTGCTGAAAAAGCTCAAGGCCGAGGGCTTCGCCCGCGTGCGCGTGGACGGCGTCTTTTACACGCTGGACGACGTGCCGGCGCTGGAGAAGAACAAGAAGCACTCCATCGACCTGGTGGTGGACAGGCTCGTCAACAAGGAGGGCATCCGGGGACGGCTCGCCGATTCCGTGGAGCTGGCCCTGCGCCAGGGCAATGGCCAGATGGTGCTCCACCTGCCCGGCCGCCCCGAGGGCGAGCGCGACGTCATCCAGTCCACCACATCCGTATGCCCGGTGTGCCACATTTCGCTGCCCGCGCCGAGTCCGCAGCTCTTTTCCTTCAACGGCCCGCAGGGCGCGTGCCCGCGCTGCGTGGGCCTCGGCACGGTGGATTATTTCGAGCCCCGGCTTATCGCGCCCAATCGCGGCCTTTCGCTCACGGGCGGCGCGCTCCTCCCCTGGGCCAAGCCCAGAGTGCTCGCGCGCTACCAGACGGCGCTGGCCGCGCTCGGCAAGCGCTTCGGCTTCACCCTCGCCACGCCGCTGGAGCAGTATTCGGACGCGGCGCTGGCGGCCCTGTTCTACGGCGAGGACGAGCACGGCAAGCCGGCCGCGGGGTCGATGGGCTTGCGCCGCAACTGGATGGGCGGCGTGGTGGCGCTCGGCGCGGCGGGCGACTACCAGAGCAAGAATTTTGCGGAGGCCCAGCGCCTCCAGAGCGAGGTGGCGGTCAGCGACAGGCGCTGGCCCGGCGTCATCCCGCTTTTGGAAAAGGGCATGCAGTACGGCGACGCCTGGCGGGAGGAACTGGCGCGCTTCCGCCAGTCCTGCGACTGCCCGGACTGCAAGGGCGCGCGGCTCCGGCCCGAGGCTCTTGCCGTGCGCGTGGACGACCTCTCCATCGCCCAGTTCTGCGCGCTTCCCGTGGACAGGGCCCTCGCCTGGCTCAAGGAACGGAAGTTCACGGGCCGGCACGCCCTCATCGCCGAGCCCCTGCTCAAGGAGCTGGAGTTCCGCCTCTCTTTCCTCGGCAATGTGGGGCTGGACTATCTTTCGCTGGGCCGCTCCATGAGCACGCTCTCCGGCGGGGAGGCGCAGCGCATCCGCCTCGCCTCGCAGCTCGGGTCCGGCCTTGTGGGCGTGACCTATGTGCTGGACGAGCCCTCCATCGGGCTGCACCCGCGCGACAACGAGCGCCTTTTGGGGACGCTACGCTCGCTCCAGAAGCGCGGCAACACCGTGCTGGTCGTGGAGCACGACGAGGCCACCATCTGCGAGGCGGACACGGTCATCGAGCTCGGCCCCGGCTCGGGCGCGCATGGCGGCGAAATCATGTTCCAGGGCCCGGTGGAGGATCTCATCGAAAAGTCGGACACGCTCACGGCGCGCTACCTGCGCGGCGACGAGGCCATCCCCCTGCCGGACGCCCGGCGCGAACCGCAGGGCGAGCTCGTGCTGCACGACGTGACCACCAACAACCTGCGCGGCATCGACTGCCGCATCCCCCTGGGGGTGCTCACCTGCGTCACCGGGGTCTCGGGCTCGGGCAAGAGCTCGCTTGTGGTGGATACGCTCTACAAGCACCTGGCCCTGGGCCTGGGCCTGCGCGTGGATCAGCCGGGGACCATCGGCGGGCTCTCCTACGAAGGGGGGGCCACGCCCATCGAGCGCATCGTGGCCATCGACCAGACACCCATCGGGCGCACGCCGCGCTCCAACCCGGCCACCTATACCAAGATTTTCGACGAGATCCGCAACATCTTCGCCATGACGCCGGACGCCCGCAAGCGCGGCTACAAGCCCGGGCGTTTCAGCTTCAATGTGCGCGGCGGCCGTTGCGAGGCCTGCGGGGGCGACGGGCAGATCCGGGTGGAAATGCACTTTCTGCCCGACGTGTATGTCACCTGCGATGTCTGCCAGGGCAAGCGCTATAACCACGAGACGCTGGAGGTGCGCTACAAGGGCCTGAACATCGCCGAAGTGCTCGACCTGACGGTCAGCCAGGCGCGCAAGCTCTTCGAGAGTTATCCCTCGCTGGAGCGGCGTCTGGCCGTGCTGGAGGAGGTGGGCCTCGGCTATCTGCGGCTGG
This sequence comes from uncultured Desulfovibrio sp., assembly GCA_947177085.1. Taxonomy (GTDB): domain Bacteria; phylum Desulfobacterota; class Desulfovibrionia; order Desulfovibrionales; family Desulfovibrionaceae; genus Desulfovibrio. The sequence continues at coordinate 2,810 of CAMWTD010000065.1, read as the reverse complement.
GGCAGCCGGCCACCACGCTTTCCGGCGGCGAGGCGCAGCGCATCAAGATCTCGCGGGAGCTCGGCAAGCGCTCGCTCCCGGGCACGCTCTACATCCTCGACGAACCCACCACGGGGCTGCACATGCACGAGGTCGGCAAGCTTATCAAGGTGCTCCACGCTCTGGTGGACAAGGGGGCAAGCGTGGTGGTCATCGAGCACAATACGGACATGATCCTCGCGGCGGACCATGTGCTGGACATGGGGCCCGGCGGCGGCGAAAACGGCGGCCTTATCGTCTCCTCGGGCACGCCGGAGGCCATCGTTGCGGACCCGGCTTCCGTCACCGGGCGCTTCCTCATGCAGGAGCGCACGGAACGGCTCAAGCGCCGGCGGAAGAATGGTAAATAGGCCTTCCGAAGCTTGGATGAATATTCCACCCCCCGTCTGGAGCGAAGCGGAAGACGGGTGCTGGTGCCGGAAGAATCCTAAAAAATAAGATTTTTTGCTGCTGGCAAGGAAGATAAAAATTTCCGAAGGGAGTGTACTTAAGTACTCGACCGAGGAAATTTTTCTCTGACGCAGCCAGCGGCAAAAAAGCTGTTTTTGACGGATAATTTCGGCGGGCTGCAAGCGCAACAGAGCAAGGGCCATCCCACCAAAACCTTCACGGGCAGCTCAGGGGACAAACAACCCTAGCTCGCGCGCTCCTGCTCCGTCACCCAGGCAAGGGCAGCGGCAAGGTCGAGCGTGCCCTCATAGAGAGCGCGGCCGCTGATGACGCCCTCAAGGCCCTCCCGGCTCAATGGGTAGAGGCGCTGGATGTCCTCCAGCGTGGAGACGCCCCCGGCCGCGATGACCGGCACATGCGCGGCCCGCACGAGGCGCGTGAGCGCGTCCACATTGACGCCGCTGTGCATGCCGTCCCGCTCGATATCCGTATAAATGACGAAAGCCGCGCCGGCCTCCTCGAGGCGCGGCAGGACTTCGGCCACGGTGAGGCCCGTGTCCGCCACCCAGCCCCGGCTCTTGAGCCTTCCGTCGGCCGCGTCCAGCGAAACGCCGATGCGCCCCGGGAAGGCGCGGCAGAGCGCCGCGAATTTTCCCGGCTCCTCCAGCGCCATGGTCCCGATGATGAGCCGCGCGACGCCGGCGTCCAGATAGGCGCGGGCCGCGTCCGCATCCCTGATGCCGCCGCCGAGCTGCACGGGGATGGCCGTCCCCTCGCAAATGCGGCCCACGATGGCGGCGCTGGCGGCATGGCCGTCAAAGGCCCCGTCCAGATCCACCACATGCAGCCAGGTTGCGCCCAGCCGCTCCCAGTGGCGGGCGGCCCCGGCCGGGTCATCGGCGAAAACGGTGGCGTCGTCCGCGCGGCCGCGGCGAAGCCGCACCGCCTTGCCCCCCTTGATGTCCACAGCGGGAAAGAGGATCACAGCCCGAGGTCCTTCACGGCCTTCTTCATGCCGTCCACGGCCAGCTCCTGCGCGGAGACCCAAGCGCCCTTGCGCTTGAAAAATTCACCCACGGTGAGCAGGTTTTCGGTGAGTCCCACCTGCTTTTCCTCAAAGATGGAGCGCGGGCCGAGTTCGCCCCCGGCCACGTTGACGAGGAAGAACTCCACGCGCACATGGGCGGACTGCGTCACGCCCGCGCTGGAGCCCTCGCGCTCGTGCCAGTCCAGCACCTGCGGGATGAGCAGGTACTGCGCGCCGTGCTGGCGGCCATAGGCCACCCAGCGGGGGAGCGCCCCGGGCTGCCCGGTGCTGTGGGCGTTGGTGAGGTCCGCCGGCAGGTTCTGGCGCGGGATGAAGGTGTATTGCCTGTTCGTCCCGGTGATGAGCACCTCGCGCAATTCCCTGTCCAGCGCCACGAGCGCGTCATGGGGGATGCGGCCCTGCGGCTCGGGGATCTGGCCCACGATGAGCTGGCCCGGGTGCAGGGGTTGGGTGAAGGGGGCCACGGAAATCCTGTGCCCCTGCGAAACGTGCCTCGGCACGTCCGCCGTGCTCCCGGGCTGCCGGGCGCAGGCGGCGAGCGTGAGCAGGAGGACGCCCGCAAGCAGGATGGACAGGCGGGGCAGATGGCGTTTGGTCATGCGTCCAGGCCTCCCTTGGTGCTTCTGATGAGTGTGCCCCGCCGGCGCGCCGCCTGCCCGAGCGCGAGCCCGAGCCCCTTGGCCGCCGATTCGAGGAGATGGTGTCCGTTTTTGCCATAGAGAAAGGAGACATGCAGGTTGCAGCGCGCGGCGCTGGCAAGGGCCTTGTAAAATTCCCGCCAGAGGTCCTTTTCCTCCCCGGCGATGACGGGCGGCAAAAGCTCGTCCCCCCGCCATTCCAGCCACGGACGCCCGGAAAGATCCACCACCACGTCGGCGAGCGCCTCGTCCATGGGCACGCGCCCCTGGCCCACGCGGGCGATGCCCGAGCGGTCGCCCAGCGCGTCGCGCAGGGCCGTGCCCACGGCGAGGCCCGTGTCCTCGGCGCTGTGGTGCGCGTCCACCTCAAGGTCGCCCTTGCACGTGAGGGTGAGGTCCATTTCCGCCCAGAACATGGTGAGCGTGAGCAGGTGATCCAGCAGGCCGATGCCGGTATGCACGTCCGTCACGCCCGCGCCGTCAAGGCAGAGGGCGGCGCGGATGTCCGTTTCTCTCGTGCGGCGGGCAAATTCCGCGCGGCGCACCGGCAGGGGGGCTTCGCTCATGGCTTTTCCTCGGGATTTGCGTCCGGCGTGTGGGCCGGGGCGCTGGGTGCATGTTCCTCAGCCGGGCCATCCCCGGCCTTTTCCTGCTCCGGCCGGGCTTCCGCCTCGGCCTTGCGCTTCCTGCCGAAG
>CAMWTD010000064.1 GCA_947177085.1 uncultured Desulfovibrio sp. | reverse complement strand
CCTTCGTCGCAACGGCTGGAGCAAGGCTGTTTTTGACGGATAATTTCGGCATTACGGCGGCAGCCCTGCCGCGACGCCAGGCTCAATGCCCCCGCAGGGCGAGGATGCCCGCAAGGATGCTCCAGGGATTGGGGGGGCAGCCGGGCACATAGATGTCCGGGGTGAGCCCGGCTTCCGTGAGGGCGTCGGCCGCGCCGGCAGCCCCCGGTCGCGCGTCCTCGGCCGTGCCGCCGAGCCCGCCCAGGGATTCGGGGGCCTCGCGGAAAAGGCCGCCCGAAATGGCGCACGCGCCCACGGCCACCAGCAGTCGCGGGCGGGGGACAGCGGCCCAGGTGTCGATAAGGGCCGCGCACATGTTGCGCGTCACCGGGCCCGTGACCACCAGGCCGTCGGCGTGGCGCGGCGAGGCCGTGAACTCGATGCCGAAGCGGCCGAGGTCATAGACGAGCGTCCCGAGCACATTGGTGTCCGCCTCGCAGGCATTGCAGCCGCCGGCGCTCACCTCGCGCAGCTTGAGCGAGCGCCGGAACAGCCGGAAGCGGCCGCCCAGAAGCGCGGCCGGGTCCGGAGCAGCGGGCTCCTCCGGTTCCGCGCCCGGAGCCTGCGGATGCACAAGGAGCGCCTCGCGCGTGGCCGCCGCCACGCGGTAGTCCCCGCTGAAGCGGATGGCCCGCTCCGGGCACGCATCCGCGCAGGCCCCGCAAAAGATGCAGCGGCCCATGTCCAGCACCGGGGTGCGCCCGGGCGCGTCGGGCCGCCCAAGGAGCGCCCCGGCCGGGCAGGCGGCGTAACAGGCCCGGCAGTCCGCGCAGTCAGTATCGGCAAGCAGCGGCCGCCCCCGGTAGCGCGGGGAGAGGGCGGGCTCCTTCCGGGGCCAGTCAAGTGTGCGGTAGCCTTGTTTCAGGCGCTCGGCGAGGATGCGGAACATGGCGGGCCCTCACAGATCATAGCCGCAATAGGAGAGGTTGAAGCTCTTGTTGCAGAGCGGAAAATCCGAAATCTGGCCGCCGCGCATGGCAAGCGCCATGCCCGTCCAGTTATGGAAGGAGGGGTCCACCACCCGGAGCGCCAGAAATTCCCCGTCCGGGCCTGTGACGCCCACATGGCAGATCTCGCCGCGCCACCCTTCCACCTGGGCCACGGCCAGCCGCAGGGGGGGCAGCGGCGCGAGGGCGGCCTCGCCGAGGGCCCGGGCCTGTTCCCGCTGCGCCGCGTCTTCAGGATGCTTGCCGAGCCAGTCGAGATCGAGCGCCACAAGGTCGACGGAGTCTTCCATTTCCGCGCGGCGCACCTGCGCGCGGGCCTGCACGTCGCCTGTGCGCCCGGTGCGCGGGCCCGGGGCCACGTGCGGAAGCTCCGAAAGCGGCGCATGGAAGCGCGCGTCCCGCGAAAGCCCGCAAGCCCGGGCGGCAACGCCCACAAGGCCGATCTCGCGGGCCAGGGCCTCCGTCACCTGGCCCGTGCCGGCCATGCGCTGGCCCACGCTGGACGAGGCGAACATGATTTTCGCCGAGCCCGCGGCATCCCGGCCCGTGGCCGCGAGCCGCGCGGCCATGTCCGCGCAATCTTCCGGCGAGAGGCCCCAGGCGGTCCCGCCGTAAGCCAGCAGCCCGCGCCCGAAACGGTTGCCGCACAGCGACGCCGTGAGATTGAGAAAATCCCCGCGGATGCGGCCGTTCCAAGAGGAGGTCGGCAAAAAGCCCGTGTCCCCGGCGATGGCCCCGAGGTCGCCGCAGTGATTGGCGAGGCGCTCCAGCTCAAGGCCCGCGCGCCTGAGCCGCTGGCTGCGCTCCGAAAGGTCCCCGAGGCCGAGCAGGCGCTCGCGCAGCGCGCAGAGGGCCGTGGCGTGGGCCACGCTGGAATCGCCGGCCGCGCATTCCGCAAGGCGCAGGGCCGCCACGGGCCTGGCCGCGGCCGCCGGCCGCAAAAGCTCCATGAGGGCGCGGTGCTGGTAGCCGAGGGCGATTTCCAGGTGCAGGATGATCTCGCCATAACACTGGAAGCGGAAATGCCCGGGCTCGATGATCCCCGCATGGACCGGGCCCACGGCCACTTCATGCACCTCGCTGCCGTCCACGCGGTAAAAATCGCGGCCAGCTCCTCCGGGCGCGTCCGGCGAGCGGCGCACCGGCTTGAGCCAGGGATGACCTTCCGGGTGGATGCCCCACTCCTCATAAATCTCGCGCTCAAAAAGCTCCACCTGCGGGCAGGCCGCCGCCAGCGAGGGGAAGGCCGCGAGCGGCGCGGTGCGGGCGGCCGCGAGACGCCGCTCCGCATCGTTGGCGAGCACGCAGCAGAGGCCCGCCGGCCCGGCCTTTCCCGCTTCGGGGAGGGCGAAATAGGCGAGCACCCGCCAGCCTTCCCGGACGGCGGCGAGGATGCGCTCCCCCAATGCATCGGCGGTGAGGACGGGGACTTCGTCGAGCGCGACGGCCTTTCGATAGTCAAACTCGTGCATCACTGCCCCCCGATGAGCCTGCCGCCCATTTCAAGAAAGCGCCAGAGCCAGTCCGGAACCCACAGGCCGAGCCCGAGCACGGCCACGGCGAGCGCCAGCGGCGGGACCACGCTCCAGAGCGGTTCGCGGCGGCTGCGCGGCCTCGCGGACATGTCGTGCGGCCGCGCGCCCAGCACCATGCGCAGCACCGCCACGGACATGCCCACGAAGATGACGGCCAGCGCCGCAAGATAGATGGCGGCCACGAGCCACGCGCCGTCGGCGAGCATCCCCTTGAGGATGAGAAGCTCGCTCACGAAGATGCCGAAGGGCGGCGAGCCCGCCACGGCGAGGAAGCCCGCCGTCCAGAGCGCGCCCGTGGCCGGCATGGTCCAGCGCAGGCCGCGCACGTCATAGCTCGAATAGGTGTGATAGCGGGCGAGGATATTGCCGGAAAGCAGGAAGAGCAGGCACTTGGTCAGCGAATGACAGACGGAGTGCAGCAGCGCGCCCTCCACGGCGATGCCGCCAAGGCCGATGCCGAGGGAGAGGATGCCCATGTGCTCCACGCTGGAATAGGCGAGCAGCCGCTTGTAATGCCCCTGCCCCACGATGAAGATGGCCGCCGTGAGCAGGGAGAGGATGCCGAAAAAGACGAGCAGGCCGCCGCTGAAATCCCCGAGGCCGGCGGCGAGCAATATCTGGTGGCCGCGCAGGATGCCGAGCAGCGCGCAGTTGAGCAGCGCCCCGGACAAGAGGGCCGAGACCAGCGAGGGGGCCTGGCTGTGCGCGTCGGGCAGCCAGTTGTGCAGCGGCGCGAGCCCCATCTTGGTTCCGTAGCCCACGATAAGGAAGATAAAGGCCGCCTTGAGCCAGGGCGGCGCGGCCGAGGGCGCGTGGGCCACGAACCAGCCGAGGGAGTCGATGTCGTCGGCGAGCACCGGGCTCTCGGCCCCGCTCCCGGGGGCATAGAAGGCCACGGAAAGCAGGATGTTGCCGAGCAGCGCGAGCGCGATGCCCACCGAGCAGATGATGAGATATTTCCAGGTCGCCTCCAGCGAGCGCCTGTGCCTATGAAAATAGATAAGCGGCGCGCTCGAGAGCGTGGTCGCCTCGATGCCCACCCAGAGGGCCCCGAGGTGCGGCGTGGTGGTGACAAGGCTCATGGCCGCGAGGAAGAAGCAGAGGCAGGCGGTGAAGCGGCGCTCCGGCGAATTGGTGAAGGGACGCCCGTCGTGGATGCAGGTGCGCACCTCGATGGCCTCCTCCTCGCGCAGATAGCCCACCGCATAGAGCGACGCGGCGAAAAAGAGCAGGCTCGCCAGGATAAGGAAGAGCGCGCCGAGCGCGTCCGGAGCCATGAGGCCGCCGAGCGCCGAGGGGCGTTCCCCCTGCGCCACCGCCGCCACCGTGGCGAGCGAAAGGCAGGCGTGGCCCGCGCCCGTAAGCGGCAAAAGCGCGCGGCAAAAAGCCGCGTTGCCCACGGCCAGCATGAGCGCGCCCGCCACCAGGGGGAGGAGGATCAGGGCTTCAAGCATGATCAGTCCCTGAGGCTGCGGAAGCGGCCGGTGTCAAGGGAGTCGAAGGTCTCGCCGATATGCCCGATGGCATTGCCCATGACAAAGACCGCCACAAAGATGTCGAGCAAAAGCGCGAGCTCGAACCAGATGGCCCCCGCGGCCATGAGCGGCATCCCCAGGAGGAAGATGCCGTTTTCCGCCACAAGGTAGCCGATGACCTGGGAGATGGCCGTCGCGCGCCCCACCACGAGGATGAACCCGCAAAAAAGCGTGGTCAGCGCCGTGGGCAAAAGCAGCGGCGGGAAAAGGTCCGGCAGGATGGGGAGCCGCGTCTCCAGCCAGAGGGAAAAGACAAGCCCGAGGATGCCCGTCACCACGCACACGCCGAGGTGCATCCGGGGCCTCGGCTCGTCCGCCGCGCCGAGCCTGCGCCGGGTGCGCTCGAGCAGGCCGGGCAAAAGCAGGCCCTTGATGCCGAGCACCGCGCAGGCGAGCAGCGCGTGCTCCATGCCGAAAAGCAAAAGGCCGAGCAGAACGCCCTGGAATGCCGTGAGCCTGATGAGCGCGCGCAGGCCCGGCGCGCCCAGGAGGAGCAGGTTGTTCAGGAGCAGCAGGAAAAGAATGGTGGAAAAGAGCGAGCTGAGCGAAATCACAGGTCCATGCCCTCCGTCGCGGCCATCCTAGCGCGCCTGGGTCAGGATGAGGGCAAGGGCCGCCAGGGCGGCGGCCACGCCGAGAAAATGCGGCACGCTCGTGAGCTTGAGCCGGGCCATGCCCGACTCCACAAGGCCCACGGCCACGCCCATGCCGAGGATGACGGCGAGCGTAAGCCCGGCCTGTTGCCACAGCGGCAGGGGGGGCACGAGGAGGCCGGCCACGAGGGCCGCGAAAAACCACAGTTTGAGCGCCGCGCCATAGACGACCATGGCAAGGTTGGGGCCGGAGTGGTCCAGTACCATGACCTCGTGGATCATGGTCAGCTCGAGGTGCGTGGTGGGGTCGTCCACGGGGATGCGGCAATTTTCCGCCAAAAGCAGCGCGAAAAACACGGCGGGCGCGAGCAGCAGCTCGGGACGCCCCGCCTCGCGGAAGGCGGCCATGTCGCCATTGAACAACGCGGAGAGAGAAAAGGCCGCCCGCGCGTCGACTATCGAGGCCTCGGCCGCGCCGCGCCCGAGGTCAAGGCTGAGGCTCGTGAGGGTGAGAAAGGCGAGGAAGAGCGCGGGCTCGCCGAGGGCGGAAAAGGCGGCCTCCCGGCTCGCGCCCATGCCCTCGAAGGAGGAGCCGGTATCCAGCGCGGCCAGCATGATGGCGAAGCGCCCCATGCCGAGCAGGTAGGCGGCGAGCAAAAAATCGCCGCCAAAGGCGAGCGGCGAGGCCACGCCCCCCATGGGCAGCAGGGCCAGCGCGCACAGGGCCGCGGCCAGCGACACGCCCGGGCCGACAGCAAAAGTCCAGGTGGTGGTGCGACTGATGACCTCGCCCTTGCCGAGCAGCTTCGCGATATCATAGTAGGTCTGGAGCAAGGGCTTGCCATGCCTGCCTGCCACCTTCGCCTTGACGCGGTTGATGACGCCCGGCAGAAGCGGCGCGAGCACGAGCGCGAGCACGAGCTGGATGAGGAAGCAGGCTTGCGCGTTCATGGCCTGAGCCCCCAGACGAGCAGCCCCACCACCGTGGCGAGGATATAGAGGATATAAAGGTGGATCTTGCCGTGCTGGAGGATTTTGCAGGCATTGCAGGCCCGTTCCACGAGCTCGAAGAGCGGCGCGAAAACGAGGGTCCTGAGCCTGTCGGGCGCGGAGGTGCTGAACACGGCCCGCCCCGGGAAAATGCCCTCGGGAGCGCCCCCCCGCTTCACAAGACCCATGCTCCGGCGCGAAAAGCCTCGCCAGCGGCTCCGCGAAGGAGGCCGCCGTGTACTGGATGCGCGCCGAGGAAGCCTGGTAGCCGCAGCCCCAGGTGGTCTCCCTGAGCACGCCGTTGCGCCGGAGCAGAAGCCCGCGCGCGGCGAAAAGGCAAAAGGCGAGCGCCACGCCGCCCCCGCCCACCATGGCGATCATGGCGAGGCTTCTGCGCATCTGCGCATCCGCTCCGGCAACGGCGGTGAAGAGCCCCTGCGGCAGCGGAATGGAGCCGAGCGCCGTATCCGCGGCCAAATCAAAGAAATACGGGGCAAAGAGGCCCCCGGCCACGCAGGCCGCGGCGGGGATGACGAGCGGCCAGAGGCCGCGCCAGCCGACGGCGTGCGCATTGGCCGCAAAGCCCGTGCGCGGCTCGCCGAGAAAGGTGATGCCATAGGCCCGCACATAGACGGCCGCCGCCACGCCGCTCACAAGGGCGAGGCCCGCCAGCGTGAACAGGAGCACGAGCTGGCGCTCCACGCCGGGGAGCGCCGCGCCGTCAAGCAGGGACATGGCGAGCACAAATTCGGAGGCGAAGCCGCTCAGGGGCGGCAGGCAGGCAATGGCCGCCGCGCCCAGCGCAAAGCCCGCGCCCACCAGCGGCAGCCTGCGCTGCAGGCCGCCCAGGAGCTCCATGCGCACCGTGCCCGCCGCGTGGAGCACCTCGCCCGCGCAGAGAAAGAGCAGGCCCTTGAAGCCCGCGTGGTTGAGCATGTGCAGAAGCGCCCCTGAAAAACCGAGCACCGCTGTCCAGCCGTCGCCCGCGCTCACGCCCACGAGGCCAGCGCCCACGCCCATGAACATGAGGCCCATGTTCTCCACACTGGAATAGGCGAGCAGGCGCTTCAGGTTGCCCTGACCGAGCGCCTTGAGGATGCCGAGCAGCGCGGTGGCGAGCCCCAGCAGGAGCAGGAACCAGCCCCACCATTCGGGAAGGTTCCCGAGCACCCCGGCCGAGGGCGCGCCCCCCAGCAGGGCGAGGCTGCGGATGAGGCCGTAGAGACCGGCATTGATCATGGCCCCGGAAAGCAGGGCCGACACATGGCTCGGCGCGGCCGGGTGCGCCTCGGGAAGCCACACGTGCAGCGGCGCGATGCCCGCCTTGGCCCCGAAGCCGACCACCGCCAGCACGAAGAGCGCGGAAAGCGTCCCCGCCCCGGCGTCCGCGAGCGGCGCGCAGGCCGCCAGCGTCAACGCCGTTGATCCCGTCACCTGCCAGAGCAGCACGAAGAACGCAATCAGGAACACCGCGCCAAGATGCGCCGCCACGAGATACACCCAAGAGGCGTCGCGCACCTTGCTGTCGCCGTCATTGAAATCAATGAGGAAGAAGGGCGCGAGCGACATGATCTCCCACGCGAGCAGGAAGAAGATGGCGTCGCGGGCGCACATCACGCAAGCCATGCCGATGAGCAGGAGCAGGAAGAAAAACCAGTGCGCGGCCAGGTTGTGCTCGCCCGGCCGCACGGAACGCAGGGCGATGCCGCCGGAAAGCGCGCAGACGAAGCCGAGCCCGAAAACCGGCAGGAGGAAGAAGGCGGAGAGCGCGTCAAGCGTAAGCACGAGCCTGCCCACGGGCAGCCCCCAGGGAAGCTCCACCGTGGCTTCGCCCATGAGAAAGGCGCTCACCGCGCCCGCAAAGCCGATGGCGCAGCCAAGCGCCGCCCCCCCGGCCCCCAGGGCGTTGACGCGGCGGCTGCGGCGCGGCCTCGGCGGCCGGAAGGACGCCGCCACCGCCGCGACGGCGAGCAGCAGGGCGACCGCCGCGAAAACGCAAAGACTGGCGAGATAGCACTCCATAACCTGCGCGCACCCCGAAGAAGCGCCCCGACAGGGCCAGAAGCGGCCCCCGGAACGACGCGGCTAGATGAGCCCCTCTTTGAGCAAACCGTCGAAATAGGCGATGGTCTTCTCAAGCCCCGCCGCGAGCGGCGTCGTTGGCTCCCAGCCGAGCTCGCGCCGGGCGAGGCTGATGTCCGGGCGGCGCTTGGCCGGGTCGTCGGCGGGCAGGGGCTCGTGGACGATGCGGGATTTGCTCCCGGTCATGTCCACCACCTTTTCCGCCAGCTCCAGGATGGTGAACTCGCCCGGGTTTCCCATGTTCATGGGCCCGGTGAAATCCTCGCGCGAGGCCATGAAGCGCACCATGCAGTCGATGAGGTCGTCCACGTAACAGAAGGAGCGCGTTTGGCTGCCGTCGCCATAGATGGTGATGGGCTCGCCCTTGAGGGCCTGCACGATGAAGTTGGAGACCACGCGGCCGTCGTTGGGATGCATCTTGGGCCCGTAGGTATTGAAGATGCGGCCCACCTTGATGGGCAGGCCCCCCTGCCGCCAGTAGGCGAAGAAGAGCGCCTCGGCGCAGCGCTTGCCCTCGTCGTAACAGGAGCGGATGCCGATGGGGTTGACGTGGCCCCAGTAGGATTCGGGCTGCGGATGCACCTCGGGGTCGCCGTAGACCTCGCTCGTCGAGGCCTGGTAGATGCGCGCGCGGACGCGCTTGGCGAGCCCGAGCATGTTGATGGCCCCGTGGACGCAGGTCTTGATGGTCTGCACCGGGTCATGCTGGTAGTGGACGGGCGAGGCCGGGCAGGCCAGATTGTAGATCTCGTCCACCTCAATATAGAGGGGAAAGGTCACGTCGTGGCGCATGAGCTCAAAGCGCTTGTTGTCCATGAGCTCTTCCACGTTGGAGCGCGCGCTGGAGAAAAAGTTGTCCACGCAGATGACTTCGTTGCCCTCGTCCAGAAGCCGGGCGCAGAGGTGCGAGCCGAGAAAGCCGGAACCGCCGGTGACAAGGACCCTTTTGCGCAGATGCATGCCATCCTCCCCGCGCCTTTTGCGGCCTTTCGCCGCTTGCGCGCGCACCGCACTCTTACGCGCAAAGCACGGCCATGGCAATGGCTTTCTTGCGCGCGTCCCGGCGCTCTGCTAGAATGGCCGCCTGCTTGCAAGCCCCGGCGAAAACGCCGTCGGCTCACGCCCGGACGAAAGACAGGACACAGATGGGACACAAAAAACCGCAGCGCATCGACCCGCTCAGCGTCGCCCTGCCCCCGGGGGGCGTGGACAGCCACGCCCACCTCGACGGGGAGGAATTCGACCCCGACCGCGAGGCCGTGCTCGCTCGAGCCCGGGAGGCCGGCGTCGCCGGCATCGGCAACGTCTTTCTTTCGCCCGGGGCCTTTGCGGAACGCAAGGCGCTCTTTGCGGACCATCCCGAAGTCTTCTTCCTGCTCGGCATCCACCCCTGCGACGGCGAAAAGTGCACGCCCGCCTGCCTCGACGCCATCGCCAGCGCCTTCGCCGGGGAGCCGCGCCTGAGGGCCGTGGGCGAAATCGGCCTCGACTTTCATTGGGACGACTGCCCGCGCGAACTGCAAATGGCCGCCTTCGCGGCGCAGCTCGACATGGCCCGCGCCCTGGAAAAGCCCGTGGCGCTCCATTGCCGCGAGGCAGAGGCGGAGTGCCTCAGCATCCTCGAGGCGCGGGGTTTCGCGGGCTATCCGCTGCTCTGGCACTGCTTCGGGGGCGGCCCCGGGCTCGCGCGGCGCATCCTCGCCAACGGCTGGCACATTTCCGTGCCCGGGCCCGTCACCTATCCGGCAAACTCGGCCCTGCGCGAGGCCGTTGCCCTCATCCCCGATGACCGACTCCTGCTGGAGACGGACGCGCCCTACCTCTCGCCCGTGCCCTGGAGGGGCACGCGCAACGAACCGGCCTATAC
>CAMWTD010000063.1 GCA_947177085.1 uncultured Desulfovibrio sp. | reverse complement strand
CAGCACGCGCGGTTGCTCCAGCAACGAAAAACTTTATAAGTTCAGCTTGTTGACGCGAATTTAACCGACTTCGCCGCTCGTACATGCTCTATCCTAGCAATTTCTCCTTAGCTAGGACAGCCCCAAATTTTATAGCTGGCACGCTGAGCCGGGGTCCAGGCGCTTTCAAAAATTGGCATTGGCCGCGGCCATGGATAGAGTCCCGCTTTCGGGCATCGCCAAGGCCAAGGCAGCCTATCCGCGCCTCGCCTATGTCATGCGTCATACAGCCTCTCCGTTGCCCTTGCCCGCGGTCTTTTCCAATGCCGAATACACCATTTACAGCCTGAAGGACCAGGCTTTGCCGTAAGCGGAGGGCTAATGCGACCGCTCTTTCTCTTGCAGATGACGGCGCTTCTGCTCCTTTCCACGGCAAGCCCGGGGGAGTGTGCCGCCATTTCCCTGCCGGGCGTCGTCCTCAGCCATTATGCGCTCGACAACGGGGGTGGGACGGTAAAAAATGCGGACGGCGCTCTTGTGTATAAAGAGGGCGCATATACGCAAGACTACGCCTTCTCTCCCCATGATACGGCTTTTGTGGTCATGGATCCCTGGATCAACCAGACGCCCCGGATGGACGCCATTGTTTTCCCCATCTATGAAAAGTATATCATCCCCATCATCAGGGCAGCCAAGGCTGCCGGCTTTACTTGCTACATCTTCAGCGAGCCCCCGGAAAACTTGCGGACAACCCGGGACGAGAGGGGGCTTGCCACCAGGGACAACCCTGAGGTCATGGAACTGGTTGACGAGGAAAAGGTGCTTAAGCGCCTGCACTGGAAATATTCCCCCGCGGATTTCAGCAGGGACTTGAAGGCTGCGGGCATACAAAACCTCATCTATCTCGGTTTCGCCTCCAACTGGTGCGTGCCGTTCCGCGAGCTCGGCATGTTCGCCATGCGCAAGGCGGGCTTCAAGTGCTTTTTCGTGCCGGAGGCGAGCGCCGCGGTGGAAATTGGCGATGGCTGGGAAAAGCGCGAGCTGGATTCGGCCATGCGGAAAATCCTCGCCCTGCAGCGTTTTCCCCTCCTGAACGGCGATACGCTTCTGGAGCGCCTGAAAATGGCGGAAAAACCCCGCAATGAATGATTCCGCCCTGCAGCGCCGCTTCCATCGCAACGCGGATGAAGCCCGCTTCTATAACCGCCTGGACAATCCGTGGCTTCGCGAGCGGGAGCTGGCCTTCGCGCGCAGCCTGGCCGCGTTGGCCCCGGGGAGCCCCACTGTCCTTGAGAGCGGCTGCGGCGAAGGCAGCAACCTGTATTTTTTAAACCGGGTCTTGCCCGGGGCCTCCCTGCACGGCATAGATTTCTCCCCCGCAAAAGTGGAATTCGCCCGCAGGCTCCTTCCCTTTGCCAGTTTCCAGGCGGCCGACGCCCTGCGCCTGCCCTACCCGGATGCGAGTTTCGACCTCGTTTTCTGCCGCGACCTTCTCCATCATGTGGATTTTGACAGGCCGGGCGTATTGCGGGAAATGTGGCGCGTGGCAAAACCCGGCGCATGGCTCGCTATTTTTGAGGCCAGGGGTTCATGCCCCCTGAACCTGCTTTTCCAGCTTTTGTATCCGGCGGAAAGGGGCCTGAAAAATTCCTCCGCGCCATCGCTGGAGGCCCTGGGACGCGAGCTTGGCGAACCGGAAATTTCTTTTGTTTCGCCCACGCTTGTGCTGCCCGCCGCGGGCTTTATCCTCGGCTGGCCGCAGAGCGCTGTTTTACGCGGGCTGTGCAATATCGCCTATGCCGGCGCATGGGCGCTCGACAGGACTCTGCAAAAAATCTCGCCGGTGAGCCGCTGGCCCTATATGCTGCTGACCCTCCAAAAGGCGTCCTGATGAACGAGATTGACTGGGGCCCGGAACAACGCCGGGCCTGGCAAAAAAACCTTGTTTTGCAAAGCGCCCCGCGCCTGCTCTCCGCGCTCAACCGCTGTCCGGTATCGGCCTCGTCGGGCTCCTTTGACCGGGAATACTGGGCCTGGTGCGTCAAGGATTTTGCCAATTACGATTTGCAGCGCGCCACGGCCGTGCTGGCGTGGCTCTACACCACCCCCTTTGAGGGCAACCGCTTTTACGGTCGACCAGCCATGCTCGCATGGGTGCGTCAGGCCGTTTCCTTCTGGCTCAGGGGACAGGAACGCGGGGGGGCCTTCGATCATCTCTATCCCCTTGAGAAAAGCTGGATGGCGGCCGCCTTCACCCTCGTGGACATGACAGCCGCCTGGGACATGCTCCACGAGGAGCTGCCCCCCGCGTTCAGGGAAGAATGGCTCGCCGGCATGAAAAGGGCCGCCGCCTGCCTGGAGACCAGGGACGAGGACCACGGCTTCATCAGCAATCACCGGGCCGGCGCCGCCGCAGGGCTGCTGGCGTTTTCCCGTATTTCCGGGGAGCGGGGCGCGCGCGACGCGGCCCTGCGCCTCCTCAATGGCATCCTCGCCCATCAGTCCAAGGACGGCTTTTTTCAGGAATACGAGGGCGCGGACCCGGGCTACGAGACCCTGGGCCTGCATTATCTGGCCAAGGCCCACCGGGAGCTCGCCCTGGCAGGGCCCCAGCCTTTGCGCCAAAGGCTGGAAGCCGCCGTCGGCCGCTCGCTGGAGTTCCTGTCCTACTTTGTCCATCCCAATGGCGGCGTGGGCGGCGAATATGGCAGCCGGGGCTGCCCCCATGTGTTCCTCGGCGGCCTCGAGTACTGGTCCGCCATCTTCCCCCTCGCCGAGGCCATTTGCCGCCGCACGACTCCGGCCCTGCAACAGAACCGGGCGGCCGGCGTGGCTGACAGCGATTTCAGGAATGAGATCCCCCTGCTCTCCAGCGCGATTTTCGCGGCCGCGGCGGACGCGAAGCCCCGGCCCTTTGACCCGCCGACGCTGCCCTGCGAGCGCGCCTTCGAGCGCTATTTCCCCGAAGCGGGGATTTATGTACGCTCCGAGCCGGGGATGGCCTTTATCGTTGTGGGCGCGAGCAAGGGCGGCGTCCTCAAGGTCTTTGGCAATTCCGGCCTTGTCTATTCCAATGACGGCTATGTCGCCTCCGGGAAGCGGAAGCACTATACGACGCATATCTGGCACAGGCCCGAAATTTCCGGAGCGCCCGCGCCAGGCGAGCAGCCTTTGCGCGAGGATGCGGAACTGGCCCTGCGGATGCCCTTTTTCCGCTTCAAGCCCGCGCGGGAAATGACAGTGCCCGGCATGATGGCCTTCCGCTTGTTCAACTACACCCTCGGCCGCTGGCAAAAGCTCAACGGCCTGGCGCGACGCCTGATCATCCGTCTTTTCCTGACGCAAAAGAGCGAAACTTCCGCCTTCATCGAAAGAAAGCTCTCCTTCGGGAGGGCCGGGCTGCGCGTCAGCGACGCCGCCCATGGCTGCCAGGGCTTCGACGCGCTCTCGCGCCATGGCTTTTTCGCCGCTGTCTACATGGCGTCGGCGCGCTATTTTCGCGTGGATGATTTCGGGCAGTCATGGAGCGAAGAGCTCGTCCCGCCCACCGGGCCGCTGGAGGAATTGCCCGTATCGAATGTGGAGTATGGGGGGGAGGACGCCTGAATGTGCGGCATTTTCGGTTGCATCAACGCGCCTGGCGACATGCGCCCCCTGCTTGCCCGGATGGCCTCGCTGCAAAAATGCCGGGGCCCGGACAGCGAGGGCTTTTACCTTGAGGACGGCGCTTGCCTGGGCATGGTGCGCCTCGCCATCGTCGACCCGGAGGGCGGCGCGCAGCCCGTGTTCTCGCCCGACGGACGCCAGCTCATCGTCTATAATGGCCAGATCTATAATCACAGGGAATTGCGGAAAGAACTCAGCGACTACCCCTTTCGCACGAGCTCCGACACGGAAACCCTGCTGGCGGCGTATTTGCGCTGGGGTCCCGCCTGCCTGCCCAGGTTGAACGGCATCTTCGCCTTTGCCGTTTGGGACACCTTGACGAAGGAGCTGTTTTTCGCACGTGACAGGTTTGGCGCAAAGCCCTTTCACATGGCGCGAAACGGGGAAGCCTTCTGCTTTTCCTCCGAGGCCAAGGGGCTCTTCCCGGCGCTCGGCGTTCCCGCGCCGGATGCCGGGGCGATAAGCGTCTATCTGCGGCTGGGCTATGTGCCTTCGCCGCTCTGCGTCTTTTCCGGCATTGAAAAGCTGCCCCCGGGCTTCATGGGGCGCTTCGCGCGCAACGAACTTGCCATCGAGCCCTGGTTCCGGGTGGAGTACGGACAGCGCTGGGCGCCCCGGAAAGAGTTGGCGGAAGAGCTGGACGCCCTTCTTGACAAAGCCGTGAAGATGGAGCTGATGAGCGACGTGCCCATCGGGGTCATGCTTTCAGGCGGCATAGATTCCTCCCTGGTGGCGGCCTATGCCGCGAGGCACGCGCCGGAGATACAGTCCTTTTCCCTGGGCTTCAGCGAATCCACCCACGACGAAAGCGGCGACGCGCGCCTGGCGGCGGAGTTTATCGGCCTGAAAAACCATCGTGAGCTCCGCCTGGACGCCGATGATTTGCCCGACCTTTTTTTCGACGCCTACTCCTCCCTTGACGAGCCCTTTGCCGACTGCACGGTGATGCCGCTCCTGGCCATTTCGCGCTTCGCCCAAAAAAGGGTGAAGACCGTCCTGACCGGCATGGGCGGCGACGAGATTTTTATCGGCTACCCGACCTTCGTGGCGCACAGGTTCGCCTTCCTGCTCAAGTGCTTTCCGCAAGCCGCGCTCAAGCGCTTTTTCCCCTGGCTCATAGCCCAACTGCCGGTCTCGGACGCCTATATGAACCTGGGTTTCAAGGCCCAGCGTTTCCTTCTCGGGGCCGGGCTCGCCCCCGAAATGCGGCATCTCGCCTGGATGGGCTATTTCGGGCCTTCCGAGGTGAGCCGGTTGACAAGGGGCAGGCTTGCGGAAGGCCCGGGCTTTCTGGAGGATGTCGTCGCCTCCCTTCGCGCCCCGGACGCCATGAGCAGGCTGCTTGAGCTTGACCTGCGCCTCTTCGCCGAAGGCAACGGCCTGTTCCAGACGGACAGGATGAGCATGCTGGCTTCGCTGGAAGCCCGCGTGCCGCTCTATAACCCCGACGTCGCCGAGTGGGCCAATTCCCTCGCCTGGGATTGCAAGATGCGCGGCCTGACGCTGAAAAGCCTGCTCAAGGACGTGGCCGCGGACAAGCTGCCGAAAAAACTGCTGCGCAAACCCAAAAAGGGCTTTGGGCCGCCCGTCTCGCAATGGTTGCGGGGCGGAATGAAAAAAATCGCGGCCGAGATCCTCGAGCCGGACCGGCTGGCGGCAAGCGGCTGGGTCGCCCCGGAACCCGTGCGGCATCTGTGGAACGCCCATCAGGCGCGCACGGCGGACAACGGCCGGAAGCTCTGGTGCGTTTTAAGCCTGCAATACTGGCTGGAACGGATGTACGGCACTCCCTGAATGGGAGCCCCCTGACCGGCCACATGCCGCCGCCCGGAACCACGCGGCCCCATGGCCTTCCCGGCGCTTTTTCCAGAGCCGCGCCAGCCCATTATTGAATCAAAATGTATTAGCGCTCCTTGTCGCTTTGCACGCTCAGGCTTTTCCAGTCCGCCAGTTCTTCGAGACGCTTTTTCAGCGCGGTTTCAGCCCGCTGCCAGGCATGGGAGCCCAGAACCAGGTGCCGGGGCGGCGTCGCCTCGGCCGCCGCCTTGAGGACGACGAGGGCGGCCTTTTGCGGGTCGCCGAAGCCGGTTCCGGCGCTTTCCGGGTTGGCGAGGCGCAGCTTGCGCTTATGCGCTGTCGGGGCGTAATCGGCGATGGAATTGGGGCTGATGCTTATGGAGCGGTCATGAAAGTTGGTGTGGAAAGGCCCGGGCTCCACCACCATGACTTTTATGCCCAGCGGTTCCACTTCAAGGCGCATGGAATCCGAAAAGGCTTCGAGGGCGCTCTTGGCGGCTGAATAAAAGGGCGAGCCCGCGGTATAGGAGAGGGCGGCGATGGAAGAATAATTGATGATCAGGCCGCTCCCGGCCTTGCGCATGTGCGGCAGCACGGCCTGGACGCAGCGCACGGGCCCGAAGAAGTCCACGTCGAATTCCCGCATGACCTCCGCGAGGGAACATTCCTCGGCCGCGCCGCGCAGGGCGTAACCGGCATTGTTCACCAGCACGTCAATCGCGCCGAATTTCTCGAGCGCCGCGCTGACGGCGCTTCCGATGCTGCCCCCATCCGTGACGTCCAGACGCGCGGCCAGGGCTGTTTCGGGATGCCGGCTTGCCAGCTCCTCAACGTCGGCCGTGTTCCGGGCGGTGAGGACGACCCTGTTTCCTTGCCTGAGGGCCTCCGTCGCCAGCCATTTGCCGAGGCCCGAGGATGTGCCGGTGATAAGCCAGGTTTTGCGGTCTGTCATTGCGCCAGCCCCTGTTTGTCGTGGTTTTGCCCGTCCCCATGGGGTTGCTTCGTGGGTCGCCCTGTCGGCACGCCGCTGCCCCATCCTGCGGGCCGGGTTCGCAAAGTCCAAAAATGGTTCTGTCCCCAGTCGAGACCGGGACAGAACCATTCATTGGGCGCAGTGCGCGCGTGAAGGTTGCGCATCCTGCCCGGGCAGTTTGGCGTACCAGCCCCGGCGGCTGGGGCGCGGACGGCCGGCGCACCCCCGGCAGGGCGGGGCCGGGCAAGGCCCCGCGCTTTTGGGGAACGCGCGCGTCAAGTTGTCCCGGGCTAAACGGAAACAGGCATATTGAGAAGATGTCCGCTGTAGATGCCGGGAATCTTCGCTTTTTCCTCCCTGGCCAGGGCGACAAGTTTTTCCACATCCACCCCGGTTTCGTACCCCATTTCATTGAGCATGTTCACGAGGTCTTCCGTGGAGGTGTTGCCGGAGGCTCCGGGCGCAAAGGGACAACCGCCGAGGCCCCCCAAAGTGGACTGCACCTTGTCGATGCCCGCTTCTATGGCGGCAAGCGTGTTGACCATGCCCATATTGCGGGTATCGTGGATATGCGCTTCAAACGTGGCGTCGGGGAAAGCCTCCCTGACTTTCGTGACGATCTCCCGCACCTGTGCCGGATTTGCCATCCCCGTGGTGTCGCAAAGGGTAAACTCGCGGATGCCCTTTTTATACAGCACGTCAAGGAAGGCGAGCAGCTTTTCCGTGGGGAACTTGCCTTCAAAGGGGCAGCCGAAGGCCGTCGCCACATCCACGCTGACCTGGAGTTCGGGCAGCGCCTCCAGGATCTTGTCCAGTTCCGCAAACGATTCCTCGTGGGTCTTGCGGATATTGGCCTTGTTGTGGGACTCGGAAAGGGAGATCACGTTGCTGACCTTTTTCAGCCCCGCGTCCCTGGCGGCCTGCGCGCCCCTGAGGTTGGGCACGAGGGCGAAAAAGTCCAGGCCGGGATGACGGGCCAGCGCCTCCTTTGCCACTTCCGCGGCGTCCTTCATCTGGGGGATGGCCTTCGGACTGACAAACGAAGTGACCTGGATATGGGTGACGCCCGCATCGACCAGTCCATCTATAAACCGCAGCTTTTCCTCCGCGGGGATGTAGTCGCACAGGTTTTGAAAGCCGTCTCTCGGTCCCACTTCCACTATTTCAATTTTTCGGCCCATGGCGTTCTCCACGGTTTGCGAAATTCTGTGAATCTATGCGTCTGCGGGCGATTGCGAAAAACCGCAGGCCCCTTGTCGCGTCGCGCCGGCCGCGCCAAGGCGGGACGGGCTTCCGGCGCTGGCGCTACAGGACTTTTTCCTCCTGGAGCTTCTCTATTTCTTCATCGCTCAGGTCCGCAAGCTCCTTGAGGACCTCGTGGTTGTGCTGGCCCAGCAGGGGCGCCGGGGAGAACGTGTCGATCTTGTGCTCGGTGAGCTTGATCTGGTTGCCGGTGATTTTAAACTTGCCGGCCACAGGATGTTCAATTTCCACGAACATTTCACGGGCCCCCGCGATGTGCGGGTCCTTGGCGACGCGGTCAATGGTGTTGATGGGGGCCGCGGGCACGCCGGCCGCAAGCAGGATGTCGACCGTTTCGTCAATGGTCTTGTCCTTGAGCCAGTCTTCGATGTAGGGCTTCAGTTTCTCGTGGTTGATGACGCGGAGATTGTTATCCTTGAACAGCGGATCGTCCAGCAGCTCCTTTTTCCCCATCACATCGCAGAGAATGGTAAAGAGTTTCTGGTTTCCCGCGCCGATGACCAGCATCCCGTCCTTGGCCTGGAAGGAGTCATACGGATAAATGGCCTCGTAGCGGTTGCCGATGCGTTGAGGAATCTTGCCCGAAACGAGGTACAGCGTGTTGATGATTTCCAGGGAGGAAACCATGCTGTCCACAAGGGCCACATCCACCTTTTCGCCCTTGCCCGTCTTGAGGCGGTTTATGTAGGCGGCAAGAATGCCCACGCAGCAGCTAATGCCGCCCATGACATCGGAAATGGCCGTGCCCACGCGGGTGGGCTGCCCCCCGGGCCAACCGGTGGTGCTCATGAGGCCGCTCATGGCCTGGCCTATAATGTCGTATCCCGGCCGCTGGCTGTAGGGCCCGAAGTGACCGAAACCGGAAACCGAGCCATAAATGATGGCGGGATTTATTTTTTTCAGGTCCTCATAGCCAAGCCCGAGCTTCTCCATCACGCCAGGACGATAATTTTCCAGCACTATGTCGCTTTTCGCGACCAGCTTCTTGAAAATTTCCTTGCCTTTTTCCGATTTGAGATTGAGCGTGATGCCGCGCTTGTTGCGGTTGAGATTCATGAAGTATGCGCTTTCACAGTTGATGATGGGATAATTGATGCGGGCGTCGTCCCCCTTGCCGGGCACTTCGATTTTTATCACGTCCGCGCCCATGTCGCCCAGCATCATGCCGCAATAGGGGCCAGCAAGCACGCGGCTCAAATCCAGAACGCGAATGCCGTCAAGAAGTCCTTTGGTAGCCATCTTCCATCTCCTCTGCAGGGTTCATGAACTGTTGCTGCGTGATGCCGTCCCTGAAGCATCTGCCGGCAATTTGCCAAAAGCCCGTCCAGGGTTTAAAATGCATTCATCCGGGGGGCGGCCATGGGCGCGGGGACGCGTCAGGGCCTGGAACGGCGGCCGGCCCCCATACTGGGGCGGCCGCCCCCGGCGTGGCCCGGGAAAATCTTCCGCGCCGGGCGCATTGGCGGCGCTGGGTTGCCGCCGCGACCAATGCCGGCGGGCCGCCTTGATTCAGCCGGGACGCCGCGGCCCTAGTAACTGCTTTACTGTGGTGACGCTACTCCAGAGGTCATTGCCTGTAAATAATATAATTTTTATAGCAGGTTTATTTGTCAATCTTTATGCTGGCCGCCACATGCGGAGAAACCTTTGCGGCAGACGAGGGAGGGGAGAATGGCTGCGCACATGGAGTTTGATTATGGAACCGGGACAGTTCCCTTCACCTTGCCGGAGGGGATTCAGGCCCTGACCCTGCTGCCCCACAACATGCCCGGCCTGCCCACCCCCCGGGAAGCTGTGGCGGAAGCGCTGCGGAAGCCCCGGGGCAGCGCCTCCCTGCTCTCCAGGCTGCGCGAAAAAAAACCGCGCTCCGTCACTGTGGTCGTCAATGACGAAACCCGGCCCACCCCCTATGGGGGCATCGTCGCGCGGCTGGGAACGGCGGTTGCGGAAGCCGGCGTGAAGGGGG
>CAMWTD010000062.1 GCA_947177085.1 uncultured Desulfovibrio sp. | reverse complement strand
TGACAAGACGAGTTCCCAGGGTTCCCCCCGGGACGGCGCGGGGGCCTGTTCCTGCGGTTCCGAAAGCGTGCTCCCGGAAGTGACCTTTTCCGCCTTCATCATTTCGCTCGCCTCGGCCGCGCTGGTGGGCCTTGGCGAAGTGGCGGACCCGGCGACGGGCCGGGTGTCGCGCGACCTTCTGCTCGCGCGGCACAACATCGACGTGCTCGAAATGCTGCGCCAGAAGACCGAGGGCGGCCTCAACGCGAAAGAACGCGCCCTGCTGGACCAGCTCCTGTGCGACCTGCACCTGAAGTACGTCATCAACAGCGACGCCAAGGCGGCTTCCGGGGCGTCCGCCAAGGGCGCAGGAGCCTGCTGAGGCGTCCCGTTTCCATCACTGTGAGGAAAATCAGGGGTAGAATGCCATGAAGAGCATCAATGTGGGGCTTGTGGGCATCAGCGGCTATGCTGGCATGGAACTGGCGCGCCTTCTGACGGCGCACCCGGCCATGCGCCTCACGCTCGCCTGCTCGCGCGCCGAGGCGGGCAAGCGCCTGGGCGACTTCTACCCCTTCCTGCGCCATCTTCCCGGCGCGGATGTGGTCATCAGCGTTTTTGACGCGGATGAGGCCGCGAAAAAGTGCGACCTCGTCTTCATGGCCGTCCCGGCGGGCACGGCCATGCGTCTCGCCCCGCCCCTGCTTGAGGCCGGCGTCAGGGTGGTGGATTTTTCCGCCGATTTCCGGCTGCGCGACGCGGCGGTCTATGAGGATTGGTACGGCGCGCCCCACACCTGCCGCGAGGCGCTGCCCCGGGCGGTCTATGGGCTGCCCGAGCTCTATGCGGCGGAGATTTCCCGCGCGGAGCTTGTGGCGAACCCGGGCTGCTACCCCACATCCGTCATTCTCGGCCTGTACGCCGCGCTGAGAAACGACCTTGTGGAGGCCGACGGCATCATCGTGGATTCCAAGTCCGGGGCCAGCGGCGCGGGCCGCAAGGCGGCCGTGCCCACCCTCTTCTGCGAGGTATCGGACAATTTCCGCGCCTACGGCATCCCCCGGCATCGGCACACCCCGGAAATGGAGCAGGAGGTCTCACGCATGGCCGGCGTGGACGTGCGGCTCCAGTTCACGCCGCATCTCGTGCCCATGAACCGGGGCATCCTCTCCACCATCTATACGAATATCAAAAAGCCCGGCCTCACGCTGGAGGAGGCGCACGACGCCTTCGCCCGCACCTGGGAGGCCAGCCCCTGGGTGCGCGTGCTCCCCGCGGGGAGCCTCCCCGAAACGCGGTACGTGCGCGGCAGCATGTTCTGCGACATCGGGCTCGCCCTTGACAAGCGCACCGGGCGTCTCGTCATCCTCTCGGCCATTGACAACCTGTGCCGCGGCGCGGCCGGGCAGGCGCTCGCCAACGCCAACCTCATGTGCGGGCTCCCCGTGGAGACGGGCATGGAACACCTGGCGCCGCTCGCCTAAGCCATGGACCACAGGCAGCAAGACCCCGGCAGCCGGATAGAAGCCGCCGTCCAGGACCCTGAACTCTGCGCCGGGCTGCTCCGCCGTCTGGAGACGGCGCTGGACGGCCGCGGCCTGCGCTTCATGGAAGTCTGCGGCACGCATACCGTGTCCATCTTCCAGAGCGGCCTGCGCTCGCTCCTGCCCAGCTCCGTCAGCCACCTCTCGGGGCCGGGCTGCCCGGTCTGCGTGACGCACGACGCCGAAGTGGCGGCCATGCTCGACCTCGCGGGCCGCGACGGCGTCATCTTCGCCACTTTCGGCGACCTTCTGCGCGTACCGGGGCCCGGCGGCCGCTCGCTCAAGCACGCCCAGGCGGCCGGGGCGCGCGTGGAGATCGTTTATTCCCCGCTGGACGCGGTGCGGCTGGCCGCCCAAAATCCCGACGCCACGGTGGTTTTCGCCGGCGTGGGCTTCGAGACCACCGCGCCCACGGTGGCGGCCTCGGTGCTGGCCGCGCGGGCGCAGGGGCTCGGGAACTTCTCCGTTTTCTCCATGCACAAGCTCGTGCCGCCGGCCCTGCGCGCTTTGGCTGATGACCCGGAATGTCAGGTAGAGGCCTTTCTTTTGCCCGGCCACGTGGCGACGGTCACCGGGCTTTCGCCCTTCCGCTTCCTGGCAGAGGAGCACCACGTGCCCGCTGCCGTGGGCGGCTTCGCCCCGGCGGACATCCTGCTCGCCCTCTGCGAGATGGCGGGGATGCGGCGCGATGCCGCCCCCGGGGTGGTCAACGCCTATCCCCGCGCCGTGGACGGCGCCGGCAATCCCCGCGCCCGCGCCCTCATGGACGAGGTTTTCCACCCCGCCGACGCGCTCTGGCGCGGGCTTGGCCGTATCCCGGAAAGCGGCCTCGCGGTAAGGCCGGAATTTGCCGATTTCGACGCCGTGGCGCGCTTCGGCATCGATCTTGCCGAAACGCCGCCGCTCCCGGGCTGTCGCTGCGGCGCGGTCTTGCGCGGCCGCATCACGCCGCCCGAGTGCCCGCTTTTCGGCAAAACTTGCACACCGGCCTCGCCCGTGGGGCCCTGCATGGTCTCCACCGAGGGAAGCTGCGCGGCCTATTTCAAGTACGCCGCGCATTGACCGCCCCGGCGCGGCCCACAAGGACCTCACATGGACGATTGTCTTCTTCTGGATGCGGGCAGCGGCGGACGCGCCTCGCAAAGGCTGGTGAGCCAGTGCTTTTTGCGCCATTTCGCCAATCCGCTCCTCGAGCGGCTGGACGACGCGGCGGAGCTTGCCCCGGTGCGCAGCCCGCTCGCCATGAGCACGGATTCCTACACGGTGTCGCCGCTCTTTTTCCCGGGCGGCAGCATCGGCACGCTGGCCGTGCACGGCACGGTCAACGACGTGGCCATGCTCGGCGCGCGGCCGCGCTGGCTCACCTGCGCCTTCATCCTTGAGGAGGGGCTCCCGCTGGAAACGCTGGAGCGCGTGGCCAAGGACATGGGCGAGGCCGCGAAAAGCGCGAATGTGGCCATCGTCACGGGCGACACCAAGGTGGTCCCGCTCGGGGCCTGCGACAAGATCTTCATCAATACTTCCGGCGTGGGCGAAATTTACGCCAAGCCCGTGCCCTCGGGCCATGCGGCGCGCCCGGGCGACGCCGTGCTCGTGAGCGGGAGCCTCGGCGACCACGGCCTCACCGTCATGGCGAGCCGGGAAGACCTTTCCTTCCTCACGGACGTGCGCTCGGATTCCGCGCCGCTCGCCGACATGGTGGAGGCCATCATCACGGCCTGCGGCGAGGTGCACACCCTGCGCGACCCCACGCGCGGCGGCCTCGCCACCACCCTCAACGAGATCGCCGAGCAGTCCGGCGTGGGCATCCGGATCGACGAGGCCGCGCTTCCCGTCCACGAGGCGGTGCGCGACGGCTGCTCCTTCCTGGGGCTGGATCCGCTCTACCTCGCCAACGAGGGCAAGCTCATCTGCATCCTGCCGGCGGACAAGGCCGACGCGGCGCTTTCCGCCATGCGCGCGTCGCCCTACGGGCGCGAGGCCGCGCGTATCGGCACGGTGACGGAGGGCCCCGCCGGGCAGGTGGCCCTGCGCACGCGCATCGGCGGCTCGCGTCTGCTCTCCATGCTCGAGGGCGCGCAACTGCCGCGCATCTGCTAAAGGTTTTATTCCATACGGACGGGACGCCCGCTCAAAATAAGCGACATATAGGGCGGCCGGGCGTCCTCCTCGCTGACGCCCCGGCGCACCTCCGCCCCGGGGCGTTCCACATGGCTCGCCAGGAGCGCGTCTTGCGCGCGGCCGGTAGCGGCGAGCGCCCCGGCGATGGCCGGGAAATTGCGGTAGGCCTTGAGGATGACCGCCATGTCGGCCCCGGCAAGTTCGCCGGCCAGGTCTTCCCCGCGACGGATGCCGGGCAGGATGCGCAGGCTCTGCTCCCCTTCGCAGAGGATGGTCTGCGTGCGCGCGGCCGCGGCCTGAAAGGACGTGATGCCGGGGATGATCTCCACGGCCGTTTCCGGGGCCAGCGCCCGCACCGTGCGCAGCAGGTAGCCGAAAGTGCTGTAGATGAGCGGGTCGCCGATGGTGAGAAAGGCCGCGTCCTCGCCGCCGGCGAGCACGGCGAGCGTGGTTTCGGCGGCGGCGCGCCAGGCTTCGCGCAAGGTCGTCTCCTCGCGCGTCATGGGAAAGTCGAGGCGCAGGATGCGCGCGTCCGGCGAGAGGTGCGGCCGCGCGGTCTCCAGGGCCGCCGAGGCGTCGTTGCGCGGCGAGGCCGCGGCCAGGATGACCGGCGCCCTCCCCAGCACGCGCGCCGCCCGCAGGGTGATGAGGTCCGGCGCGCCGGGCCCCACGCCCACGGCATAAAGAGTGCCGCCTATCATTTTCCCTCCCCATTTGTGCCGGCATCCGGCCTTTGGAGCCCTTTAAGCCACTGGGCGAGCTGTTCCGCCGCCTCCACCGAGCGCGGCCCGGGGCGCGAGAACAGCGCCTCGTCCACCTCCAGCGTCCGGCCCTCCCGCACCGCGCGGAGTCCGCGAAAATGCGGCCGCCCGGAAAGCGGCTGTGGCGCGGGGTTCATGGGCCCGCGTTGGACAAGGTAGACATCCGGGTCCGCCAGGAGGACGGCCTCCTCGTTGAGACGCGCGAGCTTGCGCTTTTCGGCGACCACGTTCTCGCCGCCGGCCGCCTCGATGATGTCGGACACGATGCCGCCGCGCCCGGCAGCCAGAAGGTCGGGGGAGCGCACCTCATAGAAGATGCGCCACGGCTTCTGGCCCGCATGCTGCGCCTTCAGGGCATCCAGCCGCGCCTTCCAGTCGGCCACAAGGGCCGCGGCCTCGGCCTCGCGGCCGCAGAGGCGCCCCAGTTCCTCCATCACCCGGAAGAGCTGCGCGAAGGAATTGACCTCGAAACTGAGCACCGGCACCCCCAGTTTCCGCAAGCCCTCGGTCTGGAGCAGCGCCTCGCCGCGCCCGCTCATCTGGAGCACAAGATCCGGCCGGGCGGCTGCCACGAGCTCGGCATTGGGCCGCATGTGCGTACCCACGGCGGGCAGGTGCGCAAGCTCCGGCAGGGCGGCGTCGGCGTCCGTGCGGGCCACCAGCCTGTCGCCGCAGCCGAGCGCGACCAGCATTTCGCCAAAGGCCCCGTAGAGCGGGATGATGCGCCGCGCGGGCTGCTCAAGCCTCAGGGTGTGGCCCGTGTCGTCGGTGATCTCAACGGGCGCGGCCAGCGCCGGGGGCCCGGACAGGGCGGGCAGCAGGGCCAGCGGCAAGAGCGGGCAAAGCCTGCGGAATATCCGCGTCAGGATGCCGGAACACACGGCACGGCAAGTCATAGAGGGCACTCAGATTCTCCTCGGTAAATACGTCCGCAACGGGCCCGTCGAACAGGATGCGCCCGGCCTTGAGACCCACGAGGCGCGTGGCGTGGCGCGCGGCCAGGTTGCAGTCATGCGCGGCCTGCAGCAGGGCCGCGCCAGCCCTGCGGCGCTCGCCCAGCAGGGCGAACACCTCCTCGGCCCGGGCCGGGTCGAGGCTCGCGGTGAGCTCGTCGAGCAAAAAGAGCGGCGCGGCAACGCCGTCCATCTGGGCGAGCGCGCGCGCGAGCAACGCCCGCTGCCATTCGCCGCCCGAGAGCGTCTCCACCCGGCGGGCGGCAAGATGTTCCGCGTCCGCGGCCGCAAGGGCCCGCGCGGCCGCCGCATGGTCGGCGCGGCTGTAGATCCCGGACCACGAAAGCCACGGAAAGCGCCCCAAAAGCACCAGATCGCGCACGGAAAGGCCGCGTGGCCGCTCGGGCTGCTGCGGCAGCACGGCCACGCGCCGCGCCCGCGCCCGGGCCGACAGGCACTCCGCCAACTCCCCGCACAGCCGCACCGAGCCTGCCAGCGGCCGCAGGGTCCCGGCCGCGCAGCGCAAGAGCGTGGTCTTGCCGCTGCCGTTGGGGCCGAGCAGGATGACGTTCTCGCCCGGGCCCACCGCAAGACTCACGCCCGCCAGTGCCGGCGCGCCCTCATACCCGGCGGCGATGCCCGCAAGCTCCAGCGGCGGCGCGCCGGCCATCAGCGCCGCCACACCAAAAGGGCGAAGAAGGGGCCGCCCAACAGCGCCGTGACCACGCCCACGGGCAGTTCGCGGCCGCCGTCGAGCACGCAGCGGGCCGCCACATCCGCCCAGAGCAACAGCGCGCCGCCGCCAAAAAAGGCCCCGGCCAGCAGGGGCCCGTGCGCCAGGCCCATGAGCAGGCGCAGCACATGCGGAACCACCAGGCCCACGAAGCCGATGACCCCGGCCACGGCCACGCAGCCCGCGGTCATGCAGCTTGCCCCGGCCAAAAGCCAGAAGCGCGCGCGCCCCACGGCGAGGCCGAGGTGTGCCGCCTCTTCCTGACCGAGCGCGAGCACGTCAAGCCTGCGCCACGAAAGGCCCACGCAGAGGAGTCCCGGCACGAGGGCCGCCAGCAAAAGCGGCATGCTTTCCCAGCCCCGGCCCTGAAAGGAACCCAGGATCCAGAAGACGATGCTCGTCACGGATTCCTCGTTGAGCGCCTTGACAAGCGCCACCAGCGCCCCCAAAAAGGCCGCCACGGCGATGCCCGCCAGGATGACGCTCTCGCGGCTGAAGACGCCGCGCCCGCGCCCGAGCCAGAGGGCCAGCGCCAGCGCGATGAGCGCCCCCGCCATGGCCGCCCCGGCCACCAGTGCCGTGTGCGAGAGGCCCAGCGTCACGGCGAAGCCCCCGCCAAGGGCGATGGCGAGGCTGGCCCCGCAGGCCGCCCCGGCGGAAATGCCCAGGGTGAAGGGATCGGCCAGGGGATTGCGGAGCACTCCCTGCAGGGCCACGCCGGCCACGCCGAGCGCCGCGCCGCAGAGCAGGGCGAGAACCACGCGCGCAAGCCTGATGCCCCCGACAACGAGTACGGGCACTTCCCCGGCCCCCTCCCCGGCAAAAAATGCCCTGAGCGCGGCGAGCACCTCGCCGGGCGCGAGCGGATAGGGCCCGGGCAGGCAGGCGAGCGGCGCGGAGAAAAGCCAGACCAGCGCCAGCGCCGCCAGCGAGAGGCGCACGCGCGCGCCGTCATATGCGGGAGAACGGGAGGAGAGCTCCACCACCATCCACATCCCGGGAATGCGGGACAAGGGCCCCTTACGCACACAAAAAGGCCCCTCCCCGCCGCAACCCGGAATTCCGGGGACGGCGGGAAGAGGCCCGTATTTCCTCCGCCAGATCCGGCAAAAACCCGTTGCCGGACAGCCGCCGCCCGGGTTTCCCCGGCGGCGCGGCTCACCATGCCCGGAAATTCCGGCGCATGGCAGGGGCACGGCAGGTCTTCCGGCTCGATCCCCCCGCTCCGGCCTTCCCGTTGCCAGTGGCGCGAAATGGAGCGGGGTTTACGGATCTCACGGCGGCGGGTCCGCTCCCGCATTGCACGGGATTCCCTCTACGGGGGTCTTGCCCCCTCGCGCCGCGCGCAGGGCATGCCCCGGCGCGGCGACCGTATCCGCCTGCAATCTATGCGGGCCGTCGCCCGCTGTCAACGCGCGCCTACAGCGGCAGCCCGAGGTCGCGCAAAAGGTTGTCCACCGCCATTGTGCCCATGAGGTTCACGGCCCCGGCCGTGGAGGAGGAACAATGCGAACCCATGATGACATTATTAAGGATATACCAGTCCGGATCTTCGGGGGGCTCGTGCGCGAACACGTCGAGCCCCGCGCCCCAGATGCGGCCGGCCTTGAGCGCGGCGAGCAGCGCGGCCTCGTCCACGAGGCCCCCGCGCGCGGTGTTGACGAGCACGGCCGTGGGCTTCATGGAGGCGATGCGCCGCTCGTCGATGATGTTGCGCGTCTCGTCGTTGAGCAGGCAATGGAGCGTGATGAAGTCGCACTCGCGGCAGATGCGGTCCGCGTCGGCGCGTTCGATGCCCTGCTCCACGGCGAAATCCTCGTCCCACACGCTGTCGCTCGCGAGCACGCGCATGTCGAAGCCCCTGGCGCGACGCGCCACGCGCCGGCCGATGGCCCCGAGACCGATGACGCCCAAGGTCTTGCCGTACACATCTATGGAGGTGATCTTGCTCCAGTCGCGCTCGCGGCAGCGGCGGTCGATAAAGGCCACGCGGCGCGCCACGCCGAGCATGAGCGCGAAGGCGTAATCGGCCACGGCGTCGCTGTTCGCGCCCACGGTGCGCGAGACCCTGATGCCCCGCGCCTCGCAGGCGGAAAGGTCGATATTGTCAAGGCCCACGCCGTACTTGGCGATGGCGCGGAGCTTCGGCGCGGCGTCAAGCACGGCCGCGTTCATGGGATCCACCCCGAGGATGACGCCCTCGCAGGGCGCGATGAGCTTTTTCATGGCGGCCTCGTCGAGGATGCCGCCCGTCTCGTTGCGGATGACTTCAAGCCCGGCGTCCTTGAGGCGGTCGAAGAGCCCGGGGTCGGTCTTGCCGAAGGAACGCGGCGTCACAAGCACTTTCACGGTCCACTCCTTTGGCCGGGCCCCGGAAGTTAAGGGCCGGCCCCTGGCCCCACGTTCCTGAAAAAGCCGCGCCCTGTCAACCGCCAGGGGGAGGCCTCGCGCCCGGCAGGCTTTGCCGGCAACGCTTTCGCCGGGAGTTCCAATCTCCTCACTCCCTCCCGCTATTTCAACTACTTGGCGGCAACTTTCGCCACTGGAACATTCCTTGAATAACAAGGGCCGCAAGGAGTGGACCATGCAAATTATGCCTACTGATTCCGCCGATGCCAGCCTGGGCTTTTTCGGAAGCACCAATACCGCCGTCGACCGGGGCGACTTCCTCCAGACCATGCAGGACGCCATGGAATCCGTGCAGGACGGGAGCGAAGTTTCCGTGAGCGCGGCCCTTGATGCCGACGCCGAGGCCGGGCGTCCGGTGGTGGAAAGCCCCTATACCCGCACCACCACGGACGGCGTGACCTATACCCTGAGCGAAGTCTGCTTCACCAAGCAGGAACTCGCCGAACTGCGGCAGCAGCTCGTCAAGGAAGGCGCGCCGGAAGAGGCCTTGAGGCAGTTCGACATCCTGGCCTCCCAGCCCAACGGCGCCACGCTGGCGCAGGTCATGGCCAGCCTTCAGGTGGCCGGGACCACTCCCAACCTCAATGAAGAGGACGAACACGCCATCATCGCGCTGCTCGGCCAGATCGACCCCACGGGCGACCTCGCCAAGGATGTGCTTGACAAGATGCGCAACGGCAACGGCGAGGCGGCCCTCGAGCTCATCGCCCAGGGCTTCGCCAACATGGATGCGGGAAGCCGCATCGAGATTGGCATCGAGGACGCGCTGGCCCTCGGGCGCGGCCTCGGCCTCGATGCGGGCAGCCTCATGAACCTGGCCGGGAACTTCGGCGGCTTCCCGGCGCTGAAGGTCACGGCCGAGCAGTTCGGCAACCTCATGGCCCCGGCCACGGCCCAGCTCACCCAGCAGCGCGCCAACCAGGAAAAGCTGGACGCGGCCGTGGAAAAGACCCTGAAGCCCATCATCAGCAAGGCCCGCGACCGCATGGAGAAGGAAAAGGCCGCGAGCGAGCTGGAAAACCGCCGCGTACAGCAGAGCCGCATCCTCATCGACCGCACCGTGCAGGAAAAGAGCCGGGGCATCCTTGACGAGACGCTGGCCTGCTGCCTGTCGGCGGCCTGCGCGTAGGCGGCCCGCGTCTAGTCAAGGATGCCCCGGCTCGTTTCCTGCCCGGTGCGGTCGATGAGGATGCGGCTCTGG
>CAMWTD010000061.1 GCA_947177085.1 uncultured Desulfovibrio sp. | reverse complement strand
CTCACCCCCGCCCCCCCCGCCCCTCGGTCCCCCCGGCCGCGGGGCCCCCCCCCGGGGCGCGTGGGCTGCGGTCCCCAACACCGGCGGCAAAAGCACCATGGGCCCGGCGATGAAGGCGATAAGCAAAAGAAAGATGACGAGAAAGGGCAGGTCGATGCAGGCGAGCAGGCTCGACGAACTGAAAAACTCGCGCAACTGCTCGAACTCGCGCAGGTTGTTGACCATGGCCCCGGTGGACTCGGGCTTGGCGTCGAGCCGCATGGAGAGCACCTTTTCCACCAGGGCGCTCGAGAGCACGATGTCGGCGTTGCGCCCGGCCACATCCACGAAATGCGTGCGCAGGGCGGAGAGCAGGAAGTTGAAGAAATAGATGACGAGGATGCCCGAAGCCAGCACCCAGAGGGTGTCCGTGGCATTGTTGGGCACGACCCGGTCATAGACGTTCATGACAAAGAGCGGGCTCGCCACGGCGATGAGGTTGATGACAACGCTCGCCAGCGCCACATGCCGGTAGATGGGCGCGTAATAGCGCAACACGTCCCAGAACCAGCGCTTGCCGCGTCCGAGGCGCGGGGCCTCCATGCGCTCCCGCTCCGGGGCCTTGGGCACGGCCGCGAAAATGGCATAGCCCGTATAGTCTTCCTGCAATTCCTCTTGCGAGACCCTCTGGGTGCTGTCGCTGATCTCGGGGAAGATCACTTCCGCGCGGCCGCCGCGCAGGGAGGTGAGCACGCAGGAGCGGTCATTTTTCAGGAGCAGGATGCAGGGAAGCACCAGCGGCGGGATGTCGTCGAGGCTGGGGCGCGAGGCGATGCGCCCGGAAAGCCCGGCCTTGCGCGCCGCGCCAAGACAGGCCCTCGGCGTGATCTGGCTCCCGGAAAGGCCGGCCAGCAAAAGCTGCGGCGAGACGGGCCTGCCGCGCAGGCGCATGAGCACGGAAAGGCTGCGCAAAAGCCCGGGCATGAAGTCCACGTCCGAGGGACGCAGGCCGCCCATGCCTGGAGAAGCCGGCCGCCCCGCCCCGGGAACCGGGGTGGGGGCGTCGGCGGAGCCGGCGGGGCCGGTACTGCCGGAAGCCGGGCTTGCGGCAGCGGGATTTGGAGCAGCGGGAGGTGCGCCAGCCGGCCCCATGGCTTCCGGACCGGCTCCGGCAACGCCGCCGTCCTTTCGCGTGGCGTCGGGCTGTTCCGCGTGCGGTTTTTCCATGCGCGCGCCCCCTGGCTAGTTGAACCAGCCCAGGTCAAAATCTTCGCGCGGGTCCTTGGGGTCGCGCGGGGGATTCTCGCCCAGCGGCACGAGGTCGATGGAGAGCATGGGCAGCAGGTTTCCGGTGAGCGCGCACAGGCGGTAGGCCCCCACGAGGATGTTGCCCCGCGCCGTCTCAGCCTGTGTGGAGGAGCTGTAGAGCTCGTTTTCCGCATCCAGCACGTCGAGGAGGCTGCGCTTGCCGAGCTGGAACTGCTCGAGATAGGCCGAGCGCGTGAATTCGGCGTACTTCATGGCCTCGGTGTAGTTGCGGTACTGGTCCTGCGCGGCGAGGTAGTTGACCCAGGTGCTTTCAATGTCCAACTTAAGGTCGTCGCGGAAGTCGTACAGCAGTTGCCGCGCCTGGCGGATGCGCGCGGAGGCCGCCTTGGTCTCGGCCACGTCCGCGCCGCTGTTGAAGAGATTCCAGCGCATGGTGGCCACCACGTCGAAGCTGTAGACCCAGCGGTCATAGGAGCCGCCCCTGTCCGTATAGGAGGGGCCCACCTCAGCGTTGAACGTGGGGTAGAAGGTAGATTCGGCAAGCTGCTTGTCCGCCTGGAGGGCGCGGATGTCCTGCATGTAGGCGATGAGCTTGGGATTGTACTGCTCCGCCATCTCAAAGACGGGCTCCGGCCCGGCGAAGGTCTCCGGCGGCATGGCCACGGGGTCCATCCTTACCACGGGCGGCATCCCGGTGAGGCGCTGGTACGTGTCCTCGGCGACGAGCAGGGCGGCCTGGGCCTCGGAAAGGCTGGAGAGGGCGCGCATGAGCCGGGACTGGGCCTGGCTCACGTCGGCCTCGGTGTCCGCGCCGAGATTGGTGCGGTCCTGCGTCTGGCCGAGGATGGCCCGGTGCTGGGCCACGTTGCGCTCGGCGAGGGAATAGAGGGCGCGGCGGCGCAAAAGGTCGATATGGGCGATGATGCCGTCAAGGGAGAGGGTCGTGGCCGTGTCGAACACGCGGGCCTTGACCGACTCCAGGGTGGACTTGGCGTTGCGCACGCGCGAGCGCGTGGCGAAGCCGTCCCAGATGGGCTGGGTGAGGCGGGCGCTGATCTCGCCGATGCCGTACATCTGCTTGTCGAGGTCGGCGTTGCGGGTGGTGTTGTCGCTCAAAAGCTGGCCGCCGGCGAGGCCCTGCACGTCCACGCTGGGGCCGAAGCCCGCGCGGGCGCGCCGAAGCTCGTGCTCGAGCACCTGGCGGTTTTCCTGCATCCCCTGCAGGGAGCGGTGATGCCTGAGAACGCCGTAGATGGTGTCCGCAAGCGACACCGGGGCCCCGGCGGGCGGGGGCGGCGGCCACGCGCTGGCCGGCTTCCTGGCGTCCGCGCACAGCGCGGGAGCGGGAAGGCAGAGGCACAGGCCGATAAGGACTAAAAAGAGGGCCCGGATAATGCTGAAATTTTTTGCCACATTCGCGCTGGACACGGACACTTTCCCCCCCACTGATAAAAACGGGCGCGCCCCCGCCTTCCCGGGGTGCGACTGGAGGCGGGCGGAAGCGGCAAAAGGCCGCCCCGCGGCCGCCGCGGCAAAACCCGGAACCAGGTGCGTCGCGCCTTTCATTTTATCGGCGCTTGGTGTATCCTCCTTTAGGCATTAAGGCAAGCAAGCCCGGCAACGCTCTTACTTTTTACCGGACGGACGATGCGGCACACGTTCCCGGCATTTTCCCTTCCGCTCCCCATGCGCGCCCTGACGCAAGGCGCGGTCCTGGCCGTGTTGCTGGCGTGCGCCTGCCTCTGGACGCCGTGGCCCGGGGGCGTCCCGGCGCAGGCCGCGCCGGCCCTGCGCGCCCCGGTAATGGAGAGCGCGCCGGAAGAGGGCCCTCCCGGGGCAGCCCCCGAGCAGGCTCCGGCCCAGGTTTCCGGGCAGGCCGCCCCGGCCTCCGACAAGGCCCACGGCATCAAGCTCTTCGGCACGGTGGAATTCCGCAGGCCCCTCTCCACGCTGCCCGGCTGGCTCGACGTGCTCGACCGCAATGCGGCGAGCCCCATCTTCAATCCGGCGCGCCAGTTCAACCGCACCACCACCTGGGCCATGCTCAGGGAGCGCGCCCAGGGCAAGAGCCCGCTCGAGGTGCTGAAACTGGTCAACACCTTCTGGAACACCTGGCCCTACCGCGAGGACATGGTCAACTGGGGCAAGCCCGACTACTGGGCCATACCAGCGCAGTTCCTGAAAAAATCCGGCGACTGCGAAGACTACGCCATCGCCAAGTACTTCACCCTCAGGGAACTGGGCTTTCCGCCTGAGGACATGCGCATCGTGGTTTTGCGCGACACCATCCGCAACCTCGCCCACGCCGTCCTTGTGGTCTATCTCGACGGCGAGGCCTATGTGCTCGACAACCTGAGCAACGTGGTGCAGCCTCATTCGCGCCTGCGCAACTACAATCCGCAATATTCCGTCAACGAAAACGGCCGCTGGACGCATATCAAGGGTCGCCCGGCAGGGGCCGCCAGGCCCGGGGGGAAACGGCAATGATGGCACTGGAAGGAACGGACGACGCATTGGGCAACGAGTCGCGGCGCAAACTTGTCCGCCGCGCGCTGCTGGGCTGTTTCCTGATTTTCCTTATTCTGGTGGCCCTCCTCGTCGCCCGCTTCCGCGTGGAAAACGCCACCCAGAGCATCCTCGCCAAGCAGCGCGACACCCAGCAGACGTGGCTCGACAAGTCGCTGGACGCCGTCCGCGTCTGGCGCAACGAGCTTGTAGAGCAGTCGCGCTTCATCAGCGCCTCGGAAATGTTCCGCCTTTTCGTCATGGACGCGCGCGAACTGGACGCCGAAGCCCTTTCCCGCATCGCGGACCCCGAATCCCTCAATTCCGATGACGAGGCCGTGCGCTCCCTGGCCGAGCAGCTCACCTACATGCAGGACCTGCTCAAGGACTTCACGCGCCGCCGCGCATGGACCAATGCCCGCGTCATGCGGGCGGACGGCACGCCTCTTGTGGCTCCGGAATTTGCAACGGCCCTGACGCCGGAGCAGACCGGCCTCGTGCGCCGCGCGGGCGAAAGCGGCAAGGCGGCCTTCGGGCCCCTGCGCATGACGGACAACGGCCTTGTCATGGACATGGCCGACCCGCTCTTCGAGGTCCTGGGCACGGATGAGCCGCAGACCGTGGCCGTGCTCCTCCTCTCCGTGCCCATGGACAAGCCCCTGGCGCGCTTCCTCGCGCGCACCGGCGAGCACGAGGAGACGCTGCTTCCGCGCATCGTGGACCAGGGCCCGGACGGCCCGGTGATGGCGCTTATCAAGGGCGGCCACGTGGTGCAGGAGCCCGTCACCCCCACCCTCGTGCAGGATCTGGAGCCCAAGACCATCCCCTTCCAGCGCCGGGAGGCCCTGGACGGCCACGGCGAAGTCTATTCCATGGGCGCGCGGCCCACCATCCTCGACTGGCGCTTCGTGCTGGAAACGCCCGCCGCCGAGGTGGACGAGCTTATCCGCAGCCGCACCATCCAGAATTATGCCCTCTTCCTCGCGTGCGCCGGGGTGTTCTGGCTCTTCGTCGCCCTCGTCTATGTGCGGCATTCCAACCGCGCCTATGAAGAGCGCAACCGCATACTGACGGACAAGAACATCACCATCAGCAACCAGAAGGCCCTGCTCGACAGCGTGAACGCCTCGCTGCACGCGGGCCTGGTGCTCGTGGACAGCCAGGGCCGCATCCTGATGGCGAACCCCGCTTTCGCGGCCCTCGCCGGCCTCAGGGACGAGATCCCCAAGGGCACGCCCCTCGTGGAGGTGCTGCCCGGCAAGGTGGCGGTGCAGCTTCTGGGCGACATGGCCGTGGTCCATGACTGCGGCCAGTCGGCCACCGTGGAGGTCGCCATGCCGCCGCTTGCCGGGGCCCCGGCCGCGGAAGGCCCTGCGGAGGACGGCGAGGATGGCAACCGCCTCTTCCGGGTCACGCTCTACCCCTATGGCGCGGACGCGAAAAAGGGCGAACTGGCCACAACGGGCTGCGTCGCCACCTTCCAGGACATCACCCGCTTCCGGCGCAATGCCGAGCGCGCCCGGCAGCGGCAACTCGCGCTCATTACCGCGCTCGTGCGCGCCATCGAAAGCGTGGACCCCAACCTCGCCGGCCACTCGGACAGGATGGCCCGCGCCGCCGACCTCGTGGCCGACGAGCTCGACCTCGACCCGCGCGAAAAGGAGACCCTGGGCCTCGCCGCGCGGCTCTCGCAAATCGGCAAGATCTTCGTGCCCCGCGAGCTGCTCACCAAGCGCGAGGCCCTCACCCCCGAGGAAAGGCAGGAAGTGCTCCGCGCGCCGGAACACGCGGACCGCATTCTCCACGACCTGCGCTTTGACCTGCCCGTGCGCGAGACCGTGCGCGAAATGGGCGAGCGCATGGACGGCTCCGGGAGCCCGCAGGGCCTGCGCGGCGAGGAAATCTCCCGCGCCGGGCGCGTGCTCGCCGTGGTCAACGCCTTTGTGGCCATGACGAGCCCGCGCGCCTGGCGCGGCGACAATGGCATGGACCCGGCCGAGGCCGTGCGCCAACTGGAGCAGGACCTGCGCTTCGACCAGGATGTGGTGGCGGCGCTCGCCCGCGTGGCCCATGCCGCCGGCAGGGAGGACCAGGCGGCCGCTCCCGGCGGGGAGACGGCGCGGCCATGACGCGCAAGGGCTGCCGTCCGGCGCGTCCTTCCGGCCCCGTGCGGGTGACGCGCGCCCCCCTGCCGCCGCTGGAGGACTATCTCGCCTGCGTGCGCCGCATCTTCGAGACCCATGACCTGACCAACATGGGCGAACATGCGCTCCGCCTCGAAAAGGAGCTCGCGGGCCTGCTCGACGCGCCCGCGCTCATCGTGTGCGCCAACGGCACCCTGGCCCTCCAGCTCGCGTTGCGGCTTCTGGGGCTCAACGGCAAGACGGTCATCACCACGCCCTTTACCTATGTGGCCACGCTCTCGGCCCTGCTCTGGGAGTCGTGCACCCCGGTTTTCGCGGACGTCGACCCCGAAAGCCTCTGCATGAGCCCGGCCGAGGCCGCGCGCCAGCTCGACGCGCACCCCGAGGCGGCCGGGATCTTGCCGGTGCATGTTTACGGCAACGCCTGCGACGTGGGCGCGCTGGACGCGCTCGCCCGGGAACGGGGCATCCCCGTGCTCTACGACGCGGCCCACGCCTTCGCGAGCCGTCTTGACGGCAAGAGCCTCTTTGCCTTCGGCGACGCGGCCACGGCGAGCTTCCACGCCACCAAGCTCTTCCACACCGTCGAGGGCGGCTGCGTTGTGGCGCGCGACCCTGAGGCCAAGGCGCGCCTCGAGCTTTTGCGCGCCTTCGGCCACAGGGGCGACACCCACTATTCCCTGGGCATCAATGCCAAGCTCTCCGAGCTGCACGCGGCCATGGGCCTCTGCCTTTTGCCGGAACTGGCGGCAAACATCGCCCGGCGCACCCGGATCACGGACATCTATGACGCGGCCTTCGGCATCGGCCCCGACGGCGCGCCGGGGCGCGCGGGCCTCAGGCGGCCGCGCCTCGCGCCCGGTCTTGAGTGGAACCATTCCTATTATCCGGTCATCTTCCCGGACGGCGACATACGCGCCCGCGTTGCCGCGGCGCTGGAGGCCGAGGATATCCACCCGCGCCGCTACTTCTACCCCAGCCTCACGCGGCTGCCCTATGTGCAGGCAGCGCCCTGCCCGGTCTCCGAAGCCATGGCAGAGCGCGTCCTTTGCCTGCCCCTCTGGGCGGACATGGCCCCGGAACTGGCCGCCGAAATCGCGGACCTGACCCTCACGGCCGCCAGGGGCTGAGGCGATGCGGGGTGGGTACAGGCGTCAGGTGGTGAGGGAAGGCTGCGTGTTGGTGGTGGGGTGCTACTCTGTAATACCGAAATTATCCGTCAAAAACAGCCTTTTTGGCGCTGGCTGCGTCAGAGAAAAATTTTCTTGGTCGAGTACTTAAGTACACTCCCTGCGAAAATTTTTATCTTCCTTGCCAGCGCCAAAAAATCTTATTTTTTAGGATTCTTCCGGCACTAGCCCCCGTCTTTCGCTTCGCTCCAGACGGATTTAAGGAGTACCGCACCACCACATTCTCTACCAAGCTCACGCAAGCCCCCCACGCGCCGCCGCAGCCCGCGCCGCCTCTTGATGCTTCGGCCGCTCTCCTGTACAACCATGCCATGCCCCGCCGGGGCCACAGCAGCCGGAGCCTCCATGCCCTGCACGTTCACGCCCGCCTTCTGCCGCATCGACCTCGCGGCCCTGCGCCGCAATTTCCGCCGCCTGGGGCCGCCCCAAGAGCTCATGCCCGTCATCAAGTCCGACGCGTACGGCCACGGCCTTTTGCCCGTGGCGGCCGCGCTTGCTGACGCCGGGGCCCTGCGCTTCGCCGTGGGCACGGCCAGCGAGGGGCTGGCCCTGCGCCGGGCGGGCTTCGGGCAGGAGATCGTGCCTCTCATGGGCTGCCTCACGCGGGAGGACTGGCGCACGGCCGTGGCCTCCGGCCTGACCCCGCTCATCGCGGGCTTTGACGACATCGAGGCGGCCGCCGCCGCGGCCTCGGCCTGCGGCGCGGGCGTCGTGCCGGTGGCCCTCAAGTGCGATTCCGGCATGGGCCGCCTCGGCTTCACCCCCGACGAGGCCCCGGAACTGGCGGAGCGCCTGCGCGCCCATCCCGCGCTTGCGCCGCGCTTCGCGCTCTCGCACCTTTCCAGCGTGGATATGCCGGACGAGGACGCCTACACCGATATGCAGGCCGGCCGTTTCGGACGCTTCCTCGAAGCCCTGCGCGACATTTTCCCCGGCATCCTGCCCTCGCTCGGCAATTCGGCGGCCACGGTGGGGCCGGCCAGGGCCCAAAGCGGCATCTGCCGGCCCGGTCTCGCGCTCTATGGGGGCAACCCCTTTGCGGCGACCGGGCGCGAGCCCCTGGGGGAGGGGCTCGAATGGGCCATGAGCGTGGCCGCGCCCATCCTCGCCGTGCATCCGCTGCGCGCGGGCGAGAGCCTCTCCTACGGCCGCATCTTCACCGCCCCCCGGGACATGCGCGTGGCTGTGGCGGCGGCGGGCTACGCCACGGGCTATGCGCGGGCGCTTTCGGGGCGCGTCTCCCTGCTGGTGCGCGGGCGGCGCGCGCCGCAGGTGGGCCGCGTGTGCATGAGCATGCTGATGCTGGATGTGAGCCACCTCCCGGACGCGGCGGCGGGCGACCTCGCCTGGGTGCTCGGCGGCCCGGCCGAGCCGGGCGAGCGCCCGGTGGACGCGCAGGAGCTGGCGCAGCTTCTGGACACCATTCCCTACGAGGTCCTGTGCCTCATGGGCGGGCTCAATCCCCGCGTCTACGCCTGAACCCGCGCGCAACCGGCGCGCCCCGGCGGCCTTTCAGCCCATATCCTGCAGCGCAGGGGGAACAATGGCAGAAGCGCCCCTTTTTTTCCTGCATTTTCCGCGCACGGGCGGAACCACCATTGACGACATCTTCTGCAACAATTACCCGGCGGAGAGCATCCTCAAAATCTATTCCCGGGACGACTTTAAAAAATATGCCGTCATCGAGGAAAAGGACTTCCTGCGCCTGCGCTACATCACCGGGCACCTCTTGCTCACGAGCGCCAACCCCACCCAGTTTTACGGCAAGGATGTACGGGCATTCACCTTTTTGCGCGATCCCGTCAGGAGGCTCTATTCGGAATACATCTTCCTCAAGACCTGGAAGCAGCAGCACCTCCATGCCTACCTGAACGACAACAGGATTTCCTTTTCCCAATATATCACGAGCACGGACCGGCTGCTCAGGTATCGCGGCAAGAATTTCATGACCCGCTGCATCTCGGGCGAGGCCCTCGAAACCACGGACCTCGCCGAAGCCCTGGAGAAGGCGAAAGACAATCTCAAGAACAGCTTCATGGCCTTCGGCCTTCAGGAGCGCTTCATGGAAAGCCTGCTCCTGCTCGCGAAAGACGCGGGGCTCACGAACATCCTGCACCAGAAGCGCAACGCCCTCAAATACGGAACGGCAACGCCGCCCCTCACCGCGGAGGAGGAGGAAATCGCGCGGGAATACAACAGCGCGGATGTGGAACTTTATGCGTGGGCGTGCAGGCTCTTTGACGAGCGCGTGCGGGCGCGGGGGGCGGAATTTCAGAAGAAGCTGAAAGACGCACGCTTCCTCAATGAAAAATACCAGAAAATCTCAAGCCTGCTCTATGAGAGCGTCACCAAGAATGAGGACGCGGCCATAGAACTTTCCAAGGATGTGCGGTGGTGACGGGCCAAAAAGCCCCCGGCGCGGCAAAACGCGGGGGCCGGAGCGACGCCCCGGCTTCCGCGCGCGGAAGACCGGGCCACGAACAGGGGCAGACCGCTAGTCCTGCCCGGCCGCGCCCTTGGACGCCGCCTTGCCGGAATTGCGCATGGTGATTTGGCCCTCGATGACGCCGCCCTCCTAGGTGAGCAGGCTCGGCGTCACAAGCGTCCCTTCCAGCACTCCCGAGGCGTAGACCACCACCCGCCG
>CAMWTD010000060.1 GCA_947177085.1 uncultured Desulfovibrio sp. | reverse complement strand
ATCGTGGCGGCAGGGCCCTGCGCGCACACGGCGCTTGAGGCGGCCCGCCGCATCGAGGCCGAAACGGGCGCGCGCCCGCTGGTCTTTGCCCCGGTGTGGCTCAAGCCGCTGCCCGAAGACCAGCTTGCGGAGCTTGCGCGCAACTTTGACCGCCTGCTCTTTGTGGAAGAAGGGGCGCGGGCCGGGGGCTTTGCCTCGGCGGCGCTGGAATACCTGAGCGATGCCCGCCTCTTGCGCGGGCAGCGCATCCGCCGCCTCGGGCTTGACGATACCTTTGTGGAGCACGGAACCCAGGCCGAGCTGCGCGGGCTTCAGGGCCTTGACGTGGATGGCGTGACCAGGGCCGGTCTCGCCCTGCTGCGCGGGGAGTGAGGGGATTTTTTGAAGATGATGCTGCCGCGGCGCAGCATGGCCTCCATGCCGCCGGGAAGCTGAAAGCATGTGTTGCCCCGGCCCTGGCGCAACGCCTCGTCCAGCGCAAGCAGGGTCGCGCCCCGTGCCTGCCCCCGCGCTCCTGACACCTTCCCGAGCGCGCGCAAGGCCCGCACATAGAGGCGCAGCCGCGCCGCCGGATGCAGTCCGGCCAGCAACTCCCTGGGGAGCAGCAGCCCCGGGCCGTCGTCGGCCCGTATTTCCCGCCACGGATGTTCGATGAGCGCCGCGGTCAGCAGACCCTCCCAAAAATCGCCGTCGAGCTCCCCCAACTCGTGGAGTGTGACGAAGCTCCGGTCCAGGGACGGATTTTCCCGCCGGAGCAGGGGCAGCACCTCATGGCGCAGACGGTTGCGCCGGAAGGCGCGGCTTTGGTTGCTCGCATCCTCGCGCCAGCCGATGCCGAGCGCGCGCAGCAAGCCGCGCAGGGCTTCGGGGTCGGTAAAGAGCAGGGGGCGGAGCAAGCGGCGGCCCTCATCCTTTGCCGCCATGCCCGCGAGGGCAGGCCATGATGCGCCGCGTGTGAGCCGGAGCAGCACGTCCTCGGCAAGATCCCCGGCATGATGGCCGAGAACGATCCAGTCCGCGTCCACGGCCTGCCGTTCTTCTTCCAGCAGCGCATAGCGCGCCTTCCGCCCCGCATCTTCCAGGCCGCAGCCCCAGTCCTTGGCGCAGGCCGCCACATCCTGCCGAAACACCGCGCACGGGATGCCGAGCCAGCGGCAAAGCGCCTCCACATGGCGGCCATCTTCCGCGCTTTCCGGCCGGAGAGCATGGTCCAGGCAAAGGGCAAAGAGGGTGAGCTCAAGCCGCGAGGCCAGCAGGCGCAACAGGCAGGCGAGCGCGGTGGAATCCGCCCCGCCGGAGAGCGCGAGCAGCAGGCGGGAACCGGCCGCAAGGCCGAGCGCGCGGCGGCAGAAGCGCTCAATGCCGAGGCACAGGCGGGCCTCCGCCGGGCTGAGTTGCCGAAGCGTCGGCAGGGTTGGGGGAAAGGAGGGCCCGGCTTCGGCGCACACGCCTCAGGCTCCGCGCCCGTGGCGTCCCGGAGGGGCGTCAAGGGCAAAGACGCGGCGGACCAGGTTGACGCGGGCCGGCGCGCCCTCGCGGGCCATGCCGTCCTCCTTGAGGAACATGATGGGGGCGTGATTGAGCTTGTGCGCGATGGCGTGGGCCATGGCCGTGATGGCGGCGCGCTGGTTTTCGTCGAGCGGCCCGAGGCGCTTGAGGGTCCTCGCCAGTTCTTCCTCGGCAACGCGCTCGCCGCGGCGTACAAGCTCCACGACGGTGGGCTGGCTCTCAAGGCTTTCCAGCCAGCCCGAAAAAAGCGCCACTTCCTCGTCGAGGATGGCCCCGGCCTTGGCCGCCTCCTCGCGGCGTCCGGCAAGGTTTTCCTCCACCACTTCGCGCAAGTCGTCGATGTCGTAGAGGTAGACATTGTCGAGGCCGTTGACATCCGGGTCGATATCCCGGGGCACGGCAATGTCGATGAAGAACATGGGCCGGTTCTTGCGCGTCTTGAGCACGGCGCGCAGGTCGCGCGCGCGGATGATGGGTTCCGGCGAGCCCGTGGAGGTGATGACGATGTCCGCGTCGGCAATGCGCGCGGGAAGCTCCTCAAAGGAGGCCGCCCTGCCATGGAAGCGCCTGGCCAGTTCAACGGCGCGCTCGCGGGTGCGGTTGACGACGACGATCTCGTCGATGCCCGCCTGAAGCAGGTGCATGGCCGCCAGTTCCGCCATTTCGCCCGCGCCCACAAGCAGCGCCCGGTGCTTCGGCATGTCGCCGAAAATGCGCCGGGCGAGCTCCACCGCGGCATAGCTGATGGAAACGGCGTTGGCGGCCACGGCGGTCTCGGTGCGGACGCGCTTCGCCACGGAAAAGGCCTTGTGCAGCAGCCGGTTGAGGATGACGCCCGTGGCGCGGCTCTCCACGGAGCGGCGATAGGCCTGCTTGAGCTGCCCCAGAATCTGGGGTTCGCCGAGCACCATGGAATCGAGGCTGGAGGCCACGGCAAAGAGGTGGCGCACAGCCTCGTTGCCTTTGTATTCATAGAGGAAGGGCGCGAGGTCCTCCGGTTCGGCATGACGCGCGCAGGCCCAGGAGCGCAAAAGGTGGTCGCGCACGGAGGCGCTGTCAGCGCCCACGCCTAAAAGCTCCACGCGATTGCAGGTGGAGAGGATGAGCGCCTCGCTGAGCGCCTCGGCGGGGGGCACGGCCCAGGTGTCAGGCTGACAGTGCTCGGCAAGCGCGAAGCGCTCGCGCACATCCACCCCCGCGGTGCGGTGGTTCAGGCCCACAAGTACGATGTCGTGCCGCATTGAGCCGGCCTACCCGCGCAAAAAGGCGTGCTGCGTTTCCATGAAAACATTGACCACCACGAGCGAAAAGACCGAGAGCAGGAAGATGAAGACGGCAAGGCGCGCGGGCTTGCGGCCCTTCCAGCCGCTGGCAAGGCGGTTGTGGAAGAGTACGGCCAGAAGCAGCCATACGAGAAGGCTCACCACTTGCTTGGGGTCGCCCGTTAGCGTCCCCCCGAATACCGGGCGCGCCCAGAAAAGTCCGGCCACGATGCCGAGGGTGTAGAGCGGAAAGGCGGTGAGGGCGCAGATGGCATTGATTTTGTCGAGAACGGCGAGGGCGGGCATGTCCTGCCAGATGCCCGCCATGCGTTGCTTGCTCTTGATGCGCCGTTCAAGAAACAGGAAGAGCGCCCCGGCGGCAAAAGCCAGCGCGAGCAGCCCGAGGCTCAGGAAGAGCGCGCCGATGTGCAGGGCGAAAAAGGGCCCGCGCAGCGAAGGCGGCAGGGGCACGGCGTCGTCGAGCCAGGGCGTTGACATGAGAAAGAGGATGAGGCCCAAAAGCGCCGCGAAGATGAGCGGCGCGTCCTGCCGGAAGCGCGCCCAGAGACCGAGGCCGCAAAGGAGGACGAACCAGGCGAGCATCTGGAGAT
Source organism: uncultured Desulfovibrio sp. (assembly GCA_947177085.1). Classification (GTDB taxonomy): domain Bacteria; phylum Desulfobacterota; class Desulfovibrionia; order Desulfovibrionales; family Desulfovibrionaceae; genus Desulfovibrio. Next base: position 6,400 of record CAMWTD010000060.1, on the reverse strand, counting down.
ACGCGCCCAGCGTGAGGCCATCGGGATGGCTGGCGTGCGCGCCCAGCGCGAGGAGCAGCGTCTGGCAGGCGAAGGCCGCTACGGCCAGCCAGCAGGCGGCGCGGCGCAAGGCCGTCCGCCTGGCCAGCATCCCCACAAGGCCCACCGCGCCCGCAAGGGCATAGACCACCAGGGTGAGGACCGTGGAGGTTTCGGGCGCGAGAAGGTCAGCAAGACTCATGCGTTTCTCCGTCGGGGACGGTGCGGGGACGACTCTCCAGCAGGGGGATGGCCTCGGCCGCCAGCGCAGGCGGAAGCTCCCGCTCGAGCCAGCGGCGGCAGCGGTCAAGCTCGCCCGCGGCGAGCCAGTCGCCCATAGGCGAGGCCGCCACCTTGCGGAACAGTTGAGTATTGTGCCGCGTATCCAGCTTCATGGCAAGGACAAGGGGCCGAAGCCGCCCGAGAAAGTGCGCCAGGGCCGCCCGGGGTTCGAGCCAGTTTTCCAAGTCCCCCCGCAGGCTGCGCGAAAGCGCGGGGCTCGCGCCGCCCGTGGAGAGCGCGGCGCACAATTCCCCGCGCCGCGCGACGGCGGGCACGGCGAACTGGCCGAGTGCCGGCTCGCTCGCGCAGTTGCACAATACGCGCGCCGCGCGGCACAGGGCGGCTATGCGCGCATTTTCGGCGCTGTCATTGGTGGCGGCAAAAACCAGGCGGCAGGGCGCGATGTCCGTCGCGGTGCACGCCCTGCGTTCCACACGCACGCGCGGGTCGCGAAGCAGCCGCGCGGCCCTCGGCTCCGGCGCGCTTTCGGGGTCCGCTCCGCCCGAGGCCGCTTCCAGCGCCAGCACGGAGCCAACGCCGGCGGCCAGCACCCCGGCGAGCTTGCGCAGCCCCACCTCCCCCAGGCCAGCCACCAGGCAGTGCGCGCCTTCAAGGGAAAGAAAGAGCGGATAGGCAAAAGGCATGGAGACATCCTTCGAGCTCCGGCACTGCCGCCGGGCGTCCCCCAGCATACCCGAGGCCGCGCCGATTGCAAGCGCATACGGCAGCCCCAACGGGCGGGGCCGGGCGCTCCCCGCGTCCCCGCCATTGACAGGGGGGAATTCTTTCCCTAACCAAGGGGCCGGAAGCGCACGCAGCCACAGGAGTCGTCATGGCACTGAGCATCGGTATCGTCGGGCTGCCCAATGTGGGCAAATCCACGCTTTTCAACGCTCTGACGCGGGCCCAGAACGCGCAGGCGGCCAACTATCCCTTCTGCACCATCGAGCCCAACAAGGCGACCGTGGCCGTGCCGGATGCGCGCGTGGACGCCCTCTCGCGCAAGGTCACGCCCGAGCGCACCGTTCATGCCCAGGTGGATTTCATCGACATTGCGGGCCTTGTGCGGGGGGCCAGCAAGGGCGAGGGCCTGGGCAACCAGTTCCTCGGCAATATCCGCGAGTGTGCGGCCATCGTGCAGGTGGCGCGTTGCTTCGAGGATGAGAATATCGTCCATGTGGACGGCAGCGTGGACCCGCTGCGCGATGTGGAGACCATCGAGACCGAGCTTTTGCTGGCGGACCTTGAAAGCGTGGAAAAGCGGCTGGAGCGTCAGCGCAAGGCGGCCAAGGGCAGCAAGGAGGCCAAGGCGCAGGTGGAGATGCTTGAGGCGCTGCTCGCGCACCTCAATGCCGGCAAGCCTGCCTCCGCCTTTTCCCTGCCCGATGCGGGCGACCCCTTCCTCGCCCCCTGGCGCGAGCTTGGCCTGCTCACGGCCAAGCCCGTCATCTACTGCGCCAACGTGGACGAGGAGAGCATGGCCCGGGGCAACCAGCACTCCGAAAAGCTGCGCGAGCTCGCCGAGGCCCGGGGCGCGGGCTATGCCCGCATCTGCGCGCGCCTTGAGGAGGAATTGCAGGGCCTGCCCGAGGAGGAACAGGCGGAACTCCTGGCTTCCTACGGCGTGGAGGAGAACGGCCTCGGCCGCATCATCCGCACGGGCTATGCCACGCTCGGCCTTTCAAGCTACTTCACCGCCGGGCCCGACGAGGTGCGCGCCTGGACCATCCACAAAGGCTGGAAGGCCCCGCAGGCCGCGGGCGTCATCCATACGGACTTTGAGCGGGGCTTCATCCGCGCCGAGGTCATTTCCTATGAGGACTACATGAGCCACGCGAGCGAGGCCGCCTGCCGCGCGGACGGCGTCCTGCGCGTGGAGGGGAAGGATTATGTGGTGCAGGACGGGGACGTCATGCACTTCCTCTTCAATGTCTGATGCCGTCACGCGGCGGGAGCGCCGCGGGTTGCGCTAATCGCCCGTTTTTTTCCGCCCCAGCTTGTTGCGCACCTGGCGGCACAGCCCCATGAGCGCGTCATATTCATGCCTCCGCAGGGCCGCGCGTCCGAAAAGCCTGCGCCACGGCAGGAGAAAATAATCCGGGTTGTCGCCATGCAGCGCGTCCAGCGTGAGCAGCATGGCCTTGAAAGCTTCAAGAAGGCGTTCCTGCTCGGCGGCGGTGATGCGGCGTCCGGCGCTTGCGGCTTCCGGCGCAGCTTCGGCCGTTTGCTCCCCGCCCGCACCACTGCGGGCGCTTGCGCCGCGAAGGGCGCGGCTGCATTCATAGAGCAGGATGAGCACTGCCTGCGCCAGGTTGAGCGAGCTCGCCTCCCCGTCCGTGGGGATGGTGACAAGGCGCTGGCAGAGGAGCACTTCCTCATTGCTGAGGCCCCTGTCCTCGGAGCCGAATACCAGTGAGACGCGCTCCCCGGCGCGCAGTGCCCCGGCCGCCGTCACCCCAGCTTGGTCGGCGGCGAGCACGCTTCTGCGCCAGCCGCCGAGGCGCGCGGTGGTTCCCATGACCAGGGTGCTCTCGGCCACGGCCTCCGCCAGGCTCCGGACCACGCGGATTCGCTCCAGCAGTGGCAGCCCCTTGGGCGTGGCCAGCGGCCGCGCCTTTTCCAGCTCCCATCGCTCGGGCGCGACCAGGCAGAGACGCCCGCATCCCATATTGGCGCAGGCGCGCGCCGCCATGCCGATATTTTCGGGAAAACGCGTCCGCACGAGGACAACTTCAAGGCCATACAGGAGCACGGGCCACCTCAGCAGGCGATGAGGGCGTGGAGGAGGATGCCCAAAACCTCGGCCGGGGCCTCGGGCTCCGCAAGATCGGGCCAGATGTGGTGCGCGGTGAGGGCGATCATGGCGGCCCCCGTGCCGCATTTGCAGACAGTGCCCAAAAATCGGCCCATCATGGCGCCCATGGCCGCGTTCATGGCTTCAGAGGAGGGGCGGCCCTTGGCGACTTCCATGAGGTAGCACCCAAGCCAAGCGCCGAGCAGCGCGCCGAGAAGCGCTCCGAGCCCCCAGAAAAGCGGAGCCAGCAGGATGGCCCCCACGAAGGCCCCCACCATGCCCGCGAAAGTTCCCGAGGAGCTGGAGCCGTAGTGGCGTGCCTTCACGACCTGCACCCCCAGTTCCAGCGCCTCGCCAAGCAGGGCAAAGGCGACCATGCCCGCCCAGAACCAGACGCCGAGCTGCCCCTGCCCGGGCAGGAGCAGCTTCCACAGGGCCACGAGGCCCAGGATGATCCAGTTGGCGGGCAGCCCGAAAATATTGAGAAACAGCACGAAGCAGAGCAGGGTGAGAAAGGCCCCGGCCAGCAGGGACGCGAAAGGAAAGACCTCCATGTCCTATTTCTTCTTTCGCAGGTCGCGCACGCGCACCGCCTTGCCCTCGGTGCGCGGCAGGCTGTTGCTCTCCACAAGCTCCACGCTGGGCGTGACCAGGATTTCGTCGCGCAGTCGCTGGGCGATGACCTTTTGCAGGTTGTGAAGCACGCGCATGTCTTCCACAAAATATTCGTCCCGGATTTCCACCTGCACGCGCATGACATCGCCAAAGCCGTCGTTTTCAAGCAGGATGAGGTAGCTTTGTCCCACTTCGGGGAAGGTCATGATGACCTCCTCGATCTGCATGGGATAGATGTTGACGCCCTTGACGATGAACATGTCGTCCGCGCGGCCGAGGATGCGGTCCATGCGACGATGCTTGCGGCCGCAGGCGCAGCTTCCGGGGAGGAAGCGGGTGAGGTCGCGCGTGCGGTAGCGCAGGATGGGCATCCCCTGTCGGCAGAGGCTCGTCATGACGAGCTCGCCCACCTGGCCGTCGGGCACGGGCTCGCCCGTGGCCGGGTCCACGATTTCGGGGATGTAGGCATCCTCCCAGATGTGCAGCCCGTCCTGCGCAAGGCACTCAAAGCCCACGCCCGGGCCGTTCATCTCGGAAAGGCCGTAGGAATTATAGGCCTTCATGGCGAACAGGTCCTCGATGCGGCGACGGAATTCCTCGGTGTAGGGCTCAGCGCCCACAAGGGCGATGCGCAGGGGAAAGTCGCGCGGGTCCTCGCCCATGCTGCGCAAATGCTCGCCGAGGATGAGCGCGTAAGAGGGCAGGATGTGCGCCACCGTGGTGCGGAAATCCTTGGCGAGCTTGATCTGGCGGCGCGAGTTGCCCGCGCCCGCCGGAATGGTCATGCAGCCGAGCCGCTCCGCCCCGAAGTGGATGCCCAGGCCGCCGGTGAAGAGCCCGTAGCCCGACATGTTCTGGAAGACATCCTCACGGCGCACGCCCACCATATACATGCAGCGGGCCATGAGGTCCGCCCAGGAGTTGATGTCGTTCTGCGTATGGCAGATGGCGACGGGAGAACCCGTAGTGCCGCTGGAGCAGTGCATCCGCACGATTTCGCCCTGGGGCACGCACAAAAGGCCCATGGGGTACTGGGCGCGCAGGTCGTCCTTGGTGGTGAAGGGAATGCGCGCAAGGTCGTCAAGGCTTTTGATGGCGTCGGCGTCGATGCCCGCCTCGTCCAGCCGCTGCCGGTAGAAGGCGCAATGCCGCGCCTGGGCCACGGTGTTGCGCAGGCGCGTGAGTTGCGTGGCGGCAATGTGGTCTCGGCTCCAGAGTTCCGCAGGGTCAAAAACGTCCATCGGTCATCCTTTGGGGGGTCGGCCGGTGCGGCCAGGCCGATCACGAGTGGGGGCGCGTCTGCGCCCAACCGTGGAGAAGTCCAAAACAACCCGCATGGGGCATGTCCCCGTGCGGCGCAATGTCGCGGCCGTGCCCCGCAAAAAGCCCGCGGCGCGCCCCGAGCAGGAAGGTTGGCGCAAAACTGCCCGCGGCCTCGCATTGCTCTCCAAAAGCAGTGCCGTGGCCGCCGCTTGCTTGGACCTCTTCGCTGGGGAGCCAGCGAAGGCGCAACTGCCTAAGATCTTCCAGCAGGTGCGGAAGGTCGCGGCGCTCCGTATGGTGTTCGTAGAGGGCGCAGACCTGGCCCCGGTAGACCAGCGCCGCCAGGGTATGCTCGTTGCCCGCGTTGATGATGGTGATGCCCTCACGAAAGCTGCGCTCAAGCACGGAGGCATCACATAGCGCGCCGAGCACGGCGGCTGCGGTCGTGTCCGCAACCGGCCCCCCCGTTTTTTTCTGGAGCGCGCGCAGCCGGGGGAGCCAATCGGGAACCTCGGCGAAGATCCAGCGGGCAGGATCCGGGGTGGCCGAAAGCACGGCCTGCCAGTCCTTCATACGTGTCTCGCCGTGGGCGTGCGGGGGACTGCCCTGGTCCTGCGCGGCGGCAAGGACCATATGGGGCTGGGGCAGCCCGGAAAGGCGGAGCATGCCCTCCCAAAATTCGGGCGAAAAATCCTCAAGATGTACGGGCGCGCAGTTTGCCGGGCAGCTCTCGGAAATGGTGACCCCCCGGGCGCGAACCGCTTCCACATCCTCATCGAGAGCCCGGGCGACCGCTGCCGTGGCGGATGTGGGGAGCCCGGCGGCAAGATGCCCGCGCAGCGCCTCCCGGAAGCCGTTGCCCATGATGCCCCCGTAGAGCCACAGGCCGCACTTGAGCAGGGTAAGCTCGCGGATGCGCTGGCCCACGAGCCGCGCGGGCGAGGGAAGCACCCAGCGGGGCCAGTTGGCGCATTCCTGGCCGGCACGCGCGAGCAGGGCCATCTGTGTGTCGCACCCGATTTCAAGGCACAGCACAGGCCCGGATTCGCGCAGAAAATGGCGTACTCGCTCGTTCATGGCCTCAATAAGCTCCCGCGTGGAAAAGCGCCGCCCGATGGTAATACCCGCAAATCGTGCATCTGCGCAAGCCCGGCGCGCTGCCTGATACCGCACGCACCGGTTGGAGCGATCAGGAAGGTGGGTCCCCGTGGCGATTTTTTAACTGCAACCGGCAACGCTGCACGGGTGAAAGGGCTTTTCACGGGTCCTCAGGCGTATTACCAGTCGGCCTACCCATAAATCCCCGCGGCCATGATGGGACCTTTCGTGCGAGCGGGCGACTTCAAGATATGCCGCGCCCAAATGAGAAAATCTGCTTGACAACCTTGCGCAATTTGCCTAGATTCATTTTCCGCAAACACTGGGTTG
>CAMWTD010000059.1 GCA_947177085.1 uncultured Desulfovibrio sp. | reverse complement strand
CTCCCCGGAGAGTCCATGCCCGGAACCCTGGCCCCCTCGCTCTGCCTCCTCTATGCCCGGCTTCACCCCTTCTGGGAAGGCGCGGCCACGCAGCGCCGCCTCGCCTTCGGCCTGCTCTGGATCTACCTGCTCACCCTCGCCGCCGTGGAGCTCAGGCGTCAGGGCCTCTTCCCGGCGTGGCTGCCCCAGCCGCCCACGAGCCATTTCTGGTCCATTGAGCTCGCCTTCACCCTCATCCTCGTGATGGAGCTCCTGAGCCTCATCTTCGTGCTGCCGGCCTCGCTCTCGCGCTCCATGGGCAAGCAGTTCGAGATCCTGACCCTGATCCTTCTGCGCAACGCCTTCAAGGAGCTGCCCAAGTTCGGCGAGCCGGTGGACATCGGCATGGGCGACCTTTTCCAGATTGGCGAGATCGCGGCCTCGGCCGGGGGGGCGCTCCTCGTCTTTCTCTGCCTCGGCATCTACCGCCATCTCCGGCAGGGGCGCGCCTATATCCACGACGACAGCCGACGCCAGGGCTATGTGCTCAGCAAGAAGCTCGTGGCGCTCATCCTCTTCGGCATCTTCGCGGGCATCGGCGTGGAGCATGTGTGGGCCTTTCTTCACGGACGCCCCGCGCCCGGGGGCTCGGGCTTTTTCGAGACCATCTACACCGTGCTCATCTTCGCCGACATCGCCATGGTGCTCATCGCGCAGCGCTATATGCCGAGCTATTTCGCGGTGTTCCGCAATTCGGGCTTTGTCATCGGGACCCTGCTCATGCGGCTTTCGCTCTCCGCGCCGCCTTATCTCTGCGCCGGGCTCGCCGTGTTCGCGGCGCTCTATGTGCTGGCGCTCACCTGGGGCATCGAGCGCTTCAGCGCCACCTTCGCCGAGGACGCGAGGGCCAGGTCGTAGCCCCGCGCCTTGCCCCGGGGGCAGAATTCTGCCATACTGGCCCACGCCCTTCGGGCCATCACCACTTTGAGGAGTCTGTCATGCTCAATCCCGCGCAATGCGTGCTCTACAGCGGCGGCGCCGCCGGTACGGAACAGTTTTTCGGGGCGCTTGCCGAAAGCTGGGGCATCGAGGAAGTCAACTACAGCTTTGAAGGCCACCAGATCGACCGCAGCCGCGGCGTGCGCGTCCTCACCACCGAGGAGCTCGGCCTCAAGGACGTGAGCCTGACCTACGTCTCGCGCCTCATGAACCGCGAGTACACGCGCGCCCCGCTTTTCCGCAAGGTGCTCCAGTCCATCTGCTGGCAGGTGAGCAGCGGCGACGAGGTCATCGTGGTGGGGGCCATCCAGCCCGACAACACGGTCAAGGGCGGCACGGGCTGGGGCGCGGAATTCGCCAAGATCTGCAACAAGCCCCTGCATGTCTTCGACCAGCCCCGCAGCGCCTGGTTCTTCTGGGACAAGGATGTCTGGACCGAAGTGGAGGCCCCGGTGATAGAGCATCCCCACTTCGCTGCCACGGGGACCCGCTTCCTCGAGGATAACGGCCGCATCGCCATCCAGGACCTGTTCGCGCGCTCCTTCAAGCGCTAGGCCCGCAGTTCCCCCGGGGCGGGCCTTCCCCGCTCCGCGCGGGCAGGAGCCGCAGCCATGACGCCGCCCAGCTTCAGCGCCGCCGAACGCGCGGCGCTCGCCATCGTGCAGGGGAATATCCCCGACTCGCTCACGCCCTATGCGGACATCGCCGCGCGGACGGGACTGGGCGAAGCCGAAGTGCTCGCCCTGCTCGCGCGCCTGAAAGCAAGCGGGGCCATCCGCCGTTTCGGCGCGAGCATCCGCCACCAGCGCACCGGCTGGACGCACAACGCCATGATCGCCTGGGTCGCCAGCGAGGAAGAGGCCAGCGCCTGCGGGCCCGTCGCGGCGAGGCATCCGCGCGTCTCCCACGCCTATTACCGCCCGAGCCCGGCCTCCGACTGGCCCTATACCCTCTACACCATGGCCCATGGCCGCAGCGAGGCCGAGTGCCTCGGCGTGGTGGACGACCTGCTGGCCGCATGGCCCCTGCGCGACTACGCCATCCTGCGCAGCCTGAAGGAGCTGAAAAAGACTTCCATGACCTATTTCGCCTGAGCGCCCCCGCGGCGTGCCGGCGTAATGAAAAGACTTTGACACACCATAGCGAGGATATTTCTTCCTCTGTCCGTCTGGAGCGAAGCGGAAGACGGGTGCTGTGCCGGAAGAATCCTAAAAAATAAGATTTTTCGGCGCTGGCAAGAAAGATAAAAATTTCCGAAGGGAGTGTACTTAAGTACTCGACCGAGGAAATTTTTCTCTGACGCAGCCAGCGCCGAAAAGGCTGTTTTTGACGGATAATTTCGGCAGTACAGATGCAGCACAACCACACCACCAACGCGAAAACACCGCAAAGCCATACAGCACAAGGAGCCCCCATGGACGACCGTTCACGCGAGCTTTACGAAGCGGCCTGCGCCCTCATCCCCGGCGGCGTCAACAGCCCGGTCCGGGCCTGCCGCAATGTGGAGAGCCTGCCCCTCTTCATCGCCGAGGCCCACGGCGCGCACCTGAAGGACGTGGACGGCCGCGTCTATGTGGATTTCGTGCTCTCCTGGGGACCCATGATCCTCGGCCATGACGAGCCTTCCGTGACGGCCGCCCTGCGCGAGGCCGTGGGGCGCGGCACGAGCTATGGCGCGCCCTGCCCGGCCGAGGTGGAGCTCGCGAAGGAAGTGGTCGCGGCCATGCCCGGCCTCGAGATGGTGCGCATGGTCAATTCCGGCACGGAAGCCGCCATGAGCGCCCTGCGCCTCGCCCGCGCCGTGACCGGCCGCGACAAGGTGGTCAAGTTCATCGGCTGCTACCACGGCCATGCCGACCCCTTCCTCGCGGCTGCGGGCTCGGGCGTCGCCACGCTCTCCATCCCGGGCACGCCCGGCGTACCGAAGGCCGTGGTGGAGGACACCCTGCTCGTGCCCTACAACGATCTCGAAGCCGCCACGGCCTGCTTCCAGAAGCACGGCGAGCATATCGCGGCCGTCATCGTGGAGCCGGTGGCCGCCAACATGGGCCTCGTGCCGCCGCTGCCCGGCTTCCTCGAGGGCCTGAGGCAGCTCACCGAGGAATACAGAAGCCTGCTCATCTTCGACGAGGTCATCACGGGCTTCCGCCTCGCCTATGGGGGGGCGCAGGCCCGCTTCGGCATCGACCCGGACCTCACCTGCTTCGGCAAGATCATCGGCGGCGGCCTGCCCGTGGGGGCCTTCGGCGGCAAGCGCCGCTACATGGAGCGCGTGGCCCCGGCTGGCGACGTCTATCAGGCGGGCACGCTCTCGGGCAATCCGCTCGCCATGGCGGCCGGCCTCGCCACCCTGCGTCGCCTCAAGACCGAGGACTATGCGGCCCTCGAAGCGCACACCGCGGCCTTCGCCAAAGAGCTCGCCGACATTTTGCGCGCCAAGGGCGTGCCCGTGCAGATGCCGACCATCGCCTCCATGTTCTGCCCCTTCTTCAGCGAGACGCCGGTGACCAATTTCGAGCAGTCCAAGAAGTGCGACCAGAAGCTCTTCACCGCCTTCTATAAGCAGATGCGGGCGGCCGGCATCTATCTCGCGCCCTCGGGCTTCGAGACGGGCATGGTCTCCTTCGCGCATACCAAGGACGACTTCGACCGCGCCCTGGAAGCGGCCAGGGCGGTAAAATTCCCGGCCTGAGCCGGATGCGGCGTCTCCCCCTGCGGGCCGTGCCCGGGAGGCCCCTCCGCGCCACGCCCCGGCAAGCGCCCCGGGCTCGCGGGACCCTTGAGACCCCGGCCGGCGGCCTCGCCTGCTGGTCCCTCAGCAGGCCCGGGCTTGCCACGGGGCAAAGGCTCGTGCCCGGCCTCGCGGATCATCCCTGGGATGCCCCCGAAGGCGGAGCGGTGGCCGATTGTCTCCTCTTTGCCCCCGCCCGCCTCTGCGAACTTGCCGGAAAGGACGGCGGGGCCGCGCCCATCCCCTTTGCCCGCTTTGCCGAGGCCATGGCGCGTGATTTCCACCAGTTCCGCGGCCATGTGATCATCGGCGCGGCCGGCATCGCCGTGCGGGCGCTGGCCCCGCTTCTGCGCCACAAGAGCGGGGACCCGCCCGTGGTGGTGCTGGACGCGGGCGGCCGCTTTGCGGTGAGCCTGCTCTCGGGCCACTGGGGGGGCGGCAACAGCCTCGCCCGGCATGTGGCGCGCCTGCTTGGCGGGGAAGCGGTCATCACCACCGCCTCGGACGCCGTCTCCGGGGGGCCCCCGGCGCTGGACGAGCTCGCCCGCGCCGCCGGCCTGCGCATCCTCGACTGGGACAAGCTCCCGCGCGTGGCCGCGGCCCTGCTGGAGGGCTGGCCCGTGCCCCTCAGCGACCCGCTTTCGTGCCTCCCCGTGGCCCGGGAGCCCCGCTTCCTGCGCGGGGCCGAAAAAGCCGGCGGAGACATCCCCCTGGTGCGCATCCACTGGAGGCTCATGCCGCCGGAGCCTGGCCTTCTGCGCATGGCCCCCCCGCTGCTCCATGCGGGCGTGGGCTGCCGCCGGGGCGTGGACGCGGCGAGCATCGTGAGCGCCGTGCGCGAGACGCTGGCAGGGCACGGCCTGGAAACCGCCGCGCTGGCGAGCCTCGCCACGGTGGCGGAAAAAGCGGGCGAGCCGGGCCTTCGGGACGCCGCGCGCCGCCTCGGCGTGCCGCTGCTGGCGTACCCCGCGCCGCAGCTTGCGGCCATGCCCGTGCCGCATCCTTCGGTCGCGGCCGGGGCGCGCTTCGGGCTCCCCCCTTTCAGCGTCTGCGAAGGCGCGGCCTTGCTCGCGGCGCAAGAGGCGCGACCTCACGGGCGCGCCCTGCTGCTGGCCCCCAAAACCGTGTTCCAGGGCCGCATCACCGTGGCCGTCGCCGTTTGCCAAGGAGAAAAGTGATGGAGGACACTCCCGCGTCTCCCGCGCCGCTCACCGTGATCGGCCTGGGCCCCGGCGACGCCAGCCTGCTCACGCCGGAGGCCCGGGCCGCGCTGGAAGCCTGCGCCTGCGTGGCGGGCTACGGCCTCTACCTCGACCTCATCCCCCCGGAATGGCTCGCGGGCAAGCGCCGCATCAGCTCCGGGATGAGGCAGGAGCGGGAACGCTGCGCCGCCGCCGTGGACGCGGCGCTCGCCGGCGAGCCCACCGCCCTTGTGAGCTCCGGGGACGCGGGCATCTACGCCATGGCGGGCCTCGCGCTGGAAATTCTTGAGGAGCGCGGCCTGCTTGAGATCGTGCCCTTCAGCGTGGTTCCCGGCGTGCCCGCGCTCTGCGCCGCCGCGGCGCTTCTGGGCGCGCCGCTGACCCATGACTTCGCCTGCGTGAGCCTGAGCGACCTGCTCACCCCGCTCGACCGCATCCGGGCGCGCCTTTCCGCAGCGCTTGAGGCGGATTTCGTCTGCGTCATCTACAATCCGCGCTCGCACGGCAGGCCGGACCATCTCGGCATGGCCTTCGACATGGCCCGCAAGCACCGCGCGCCGTCGTGCCCGGTGGGCATGGTGCGCAAGGCGTACCGCCCCGGGCAGGAGGTCATCCTTACCACGCTCGCCGAGGCGGACCCAAGGTGGGCCGACATGCTGAGCCTCGTCATCATCGGCAATTCCGAGAGCCGCCTGGCCGGCCCCTACATGCTCACGCCGCGCGGCTACGCACGGAAGCCCGGGAAAACGGCTTGAATTTTTCGGGCGCAGGCGTAGCTTCGCGCCATGGAAAAAAAGAAAATATTCCTGCTCGCCCTGGGGCACATGTCCTGCGACGTCAATTCCGGGGCTCTCCCCGCGGCCCTGCCCTACCTGCGCTCGGCCTACGGGCTCGACTACCAGGCGACGGGCGGTCTCATGCTCGCCTATTCCTGCCTTTCCTCCATCATCCAACCGGTGTTCGGGCTGCTCGCCGACAAGCTCTCCAAGCCGTGGTTTTTGCCGCTGGGCGTGGCGCTGGCCGGCTGCGGCATCGCCTGCATCGGCTTTTTCTCGAGCTACTGGACCATTTTCACGGTCATTGCCATCAGCGGCGTGGGCGCGGCCCTGTTCCATCCCGAAGGCGCGCGCCACGCCAACCGCGTCTCGGGCAAGAGCAAGGGCATGGGCCTCAGCATCTTTTCCATCGGCGGCAATACGGGCTTCATTCTCGGGCCCTTGCTGGTGGCGGCCTTTGTGGGGGGCTTCGGCATGAAGGGCATGGGCGTTTTCGCCGTGCTCGGCCTCGTCATGGCGGCCGTGCTCCTCGTCGCCATCACGCGCCTCGGGCGCGGGACGCCGCAAGCGCCGCAAAAAAGCGCGGCCGGGGCCCCCGCGGACGGGCCGAAGCCCGTCAACAACTGGCACGAGTTTTCGAGGCTCACCGTGGTCATCGTGGCGCGCTCCACGGTGTTCGTGGGCTGCAACGCCTTCATCCCGCTCTACTGGGTGAACGTGTTCGGGCAATCCAAGGCGGCGGGGGCCGTGGCGCTCGTGATCTTCTGCGCCTGCGGCGTGGGCTGCAATATCCTCGGCGGGATGCTTTCGGACCGCATCGGCTGCGTGCCCGTCATCCGGCTGGCCTTCACGGTGATGCCCTTCGCGGTGCTCGCCTTCAGCCTCGCGCCCAGCGTGGCCTGGGCCTATGCCTGCCTGCCGCTGCTCGGCTTCGTGCTCTACGCGCCCTTCAGCTCACAGGTGGTGCTCGGGCAGCGGCTGCTCGCGCGCAATATCGGCTTCGCCTCGGGCGTGACCCTGGGCCTTGCCACCAGCCTCGGCGGCGTGGCCCAGCCCTTCCTCGGGAGCGTGGCCGACATGGCGGGCCTGCCCGTGGCTATCCGGGTGCTGGCGGGCGTGGCGGCCGTGGGCGCGACCTTCTCCTACCTGCTCTCGCGAGGGCCGGAATCGCGCCCCGAGCCGGGCACGGCGTAGGCCGCGCCCTCACAGCGACAAAAGTCCCATGTAGAGGGGAACCGTCACCGCGCAGGCGAGCGTGGACAGCGAGACCATGACGGAGCCGAACTCCGGGTCCGTATTGTAGTAGCCGCTCAGGATGGCGACCTGCATGAGCACCGGCAGCGACGCCTGCATCACGAAGACCTTGCCCATAAGCGCGGGGAGCCCGAACAGCGGCAGGAGCGCCCACACCAGGAGCGGGCTCGCCACCATGCGGCCCGCGAGCGCCAGCGCCATGTCGCGCGTGACGCGCAGGCGCGAGAGGTCCATCTCCCGCAGGGTGACGCCGATATAGATAAGGGCGAGCGGCGTGGTGAGGTCGCCCACTTGCCGCGCCGCCGTGAGGATAAAGCCCGGCAGCTCCACATCCAGGAGCGCGAGCGAGATCCCGGCGAGGAAGCCATAGACCGGCGCGGAGACGAGCGCCCGGCGGCGCTTGCCCCCCGGCTGCCCGGCCGCTTGCGGGGCGGGGGCGTCGGGAGCGCGCTCGTCCCGGCTGATGGCGTAATTGCCCACTGTCCAGAAAAAGGACGTGCTCGCAAAATAATAGAGGAGCACATAGGGCACGGCCTCCTCCCCGAAAAGCGCCATATTGACCGGGATGCCGATGAAGATGGTGTTGGGGTTGGAGACGCAGGCGCAGAAGAGCCCGAAATGCCGCCGCTCCACGCCCGCGGCGCGGCCCACCACAAAGGCCAGGCCGTACATGATCACCATGCCCACGAGCGGCAGGAGCGCGCCCGTGAGCATGTGCGCCAGATCCTCCCGCGCGAAGGAGCGCAGGATGGTGCACATGAGGAAGGGCGGCAGGGCCACATTGGTGACGAGCCTGGGCAAGAGGCCGCGCACCGCCGGGGGGAACCAGCCCCGCCCCGCCAGCACATAGCCCACGCCCACCACGAGCAGGAGGCTCAGCACGCCCCCGAATGCCTGCAACAAGACCATGCCTTCTTGTAGCGGCTTTTGCCCCTGGGGTAAACCGCCGGCCCCGCTTGCGGGCGCGGGCCGCTTCCCGTATAGAGCTTCTTGCATGTACACTGCCGCGCAGTGGCCGGAACGCCCGGCGCGGCGGAGGGCCTATGAAGCGAGTCCTGCTCATCATCCTGGGCATCGTGGTCCTGCTCGCGGCGGCGGGGGTGTTCTTCGCGAGCCGCATGGACGCGGACTTCATCGTGCGGCGCATCGCCGAGGCCACGGAACGAGCCACGGGCGCGCCCCTCACGCTCGAGGCCGCCCCCAGGATCTCCCTGCTGCCGCCTGGCGTCCGCTTCGGCGCGGCCCGCTGGAGCGGCGAACCCGGGGGCAACGCCGTGGCCGTGTCCCTGCAGGGGGGCATGGCGCGGCTGGAACTTCGGCCGCTCCTTTCCGGCAACATCGTCATCAGCGAGCTGAGGCTCGAGCGGCCCGAGGCCGACATCCGCATCACTCCTGCGGCAGCTCCGGAGGACGCGGGACGCGGCGCGCCCACGGGGCCGGATGCCGAAAAAACCGCGCGCAAGGCCCCGGACGACGCGCCGCCCTTCGAGCTCGGCCGCCTCACCGTGAGCCAGGGCGCGCTGCGCCTCACGGACGGCGGCCGCGCCACGCGCGTCTCGGGCTTCAACCTGTCGCTGGAAAACCTGCGCCGCAGGGAAGAGACGTCCATCCAGGGCGACATGGCGCTGGAGATCGAGGAGCAGGGCGCGCCCCTGCTTGCGGGCAATCTCGCCTTCAAGGGCAGCCTGCGCTACTACGCGCCCAACCTGACCTTCCGGCAGGTCTCCCTCGCCTTCACGCCGCTTGCGGGCCTCATCCCGCGCGAGCTGGCCCCGCTCCAGCTCACCGGGGAGGGGGCGCTGGATCTGGCAAGCCTCAGGCTCAACCTCGCCGAGGCCAGGCTGGCCACGCCGCAGGCCCGGCTCACAATGCAGGGCGAAGGCACGCTGACGCCGCCGGCCTTCGCGGCCGCCCTGCGGTTCTCCGGCCACGCGGGCGCGCTGGCGGCGCTTGCGGGCCTCGCCGCGCCGAAGAGCGCGGATGACAGCGTGGAGGCCGCCCTGCGCCTTGACTTTTCCGGGAACACCCTGCGCCTTACGGGGATTGAAGCGCGGGGCGCGGGACTCGCCCTCGGCGGGGAGCTGGCCGTGAGCCTGCCCACGGCAAAGGAAACGGCCCCGGCTGTGCGCGGTTCCTTGCGGCTCGGGGCCGTGGATCTTGCGCCCTGGCTCGCCGGGGACAAGGCGGACGCCCCCCAGCCCACGGGAGCCACGGCAACCGCCACGGCCGCGCGGGACGCCGGCAAAAAAGCCCCCACGCCGCCATCGGGCGGAACGTCAGCGCTGAACGGCCTGCCGGCCCTTGACCTGCGCCTCAGCGCGGCGGCCCTGCGCTACGGGGCTGTGGGCCTTACGGACCTCGCCGGCCGCCTCACGGGCAGCGCCGGGCGCTACAGCCTTGAGGACCTCGCGGCGCGCCTGGCCACCGGTGGATCGCTCAAAGGCACGCTGACCGCGGACCTCCCGGCTGCCGCCTACAGCGTCAAGGCCACGGGCGCGGGCGTGGACATCGGGCCGCTCTGCGCCGCCGCGGGCAAGGCCGGGCTTGCCAGCGGCGCGGCGGCCTTCAGCGTGGACCTGCGCGCGGCAGGCGCGGACAGCCGGGCCCTTGTGGCGAGCCTTGACGGCGCGGGCGTGCTGGAGGCGCGGGACCTTTCCGCGCCGGCCCTGCGCGACGCCGCGGCGGCGCTGAAAGCGCTGCCCGTGCGCGGCCTCAGCCTGCCGGAGCGCATCGACGTCGTGTCCGCGCCCTTTACCGCGCGAAGGGGGGAGATAGTGGCGCGGCCCGTCACGCTCACGGCCGGGGGGCTCTCCGCCCGGGGCGAGGCAGCCGCAAGCCTCTCGCGCCAATACCTGGAGGGCGCGGCCACGATCTCGGCAGCGGGCCTCAACATCCCCCTCGTCTTCAAGGGTCCCTTC
>CAMWTD010000058.1 GCA_947177085.1 uncultured Desulfovibrio sp. | reverse complement strand
GACATGGGCGTCAAGGTCATCAACATCCCCGGCTGCCCGCCCAACCCCATCAACATGGTGGGCACGCTCGTGGCCTATCTGAGCGGCATCGACATCGAGCTCGACGAGCTCGGCCGGCCGCTCATGTTCTACGGCCAGACCGTCCACGACCGTTGCGAGCGGCGCAAGCATTTCGACGCCGGCGAGTTCGCCCCCTCCTTCAATTCCGAGGAGGCGCGCAAGGGCTGGTGTCTTTATGACCTCGGCTGCAAGGGCCCGCAGACCTACAACAACTGCCCGGTGGTGCTCTTCAACCAGACCAACTGGCCCGTGGGCGCGGGCAGCCCCTGCATTGGCTGCAGCGAGCCGGGCTTCTGGGACGACATGACGCCATTCTACAAGAACTAGGGGGAAACCATGAGCCAGGTCATCAAAGCGCCCCAGAGCACCTATACCGGCCAGGTGGTGGTCGATCCGCTGACCCGCATCGAGGGCCATCTCCGCATCGAGGCGGAGGTGGAAAACGGCAAGATCAAGGAAGCCCGCTGCGTGGGCACGCTGTTCCGCGGGCTGGAGATCATCCTCAAGGGCCGCAACCCCTTTGACGCGCCCCATTTCACGCAGCGCACCTGCGGCGTCTGCACCTACAGCCACTCGCTCGCGTCCACGCGCGCCGTGGAAGACGCCATCAACAAGCCCATCCCGGCCAACGCCACCTACCTGCGCAACCTCGTCCTGTCCATGCTTTACCTCCACGACCATCTCGTGCACTTCTACGCCCTGCACGCGCTGGACTTCGTGGACGTGGTCAACGCCCTTCAGGGCGACCCGGTCAAGGCCGCGCAGATCGCCAACTCCATCTCCAACCGCAAGGTCACGCCCGACGATTACCGCGCCGTGCAGGCCAAGCTCAAGGCCTTTGTGGACAGCGGCCAGCTCGGCCCCTTCACCAATGCCTACTTCCTCGGCAATCACCCGGCCTATCACCTGAGCCCGGAGCTCAACCTCATCGGCACGGCCGACTACCTCGCCGCCCTGCGCGTGCAGGTCAAGGCCGCGCGCGCCATGGCCGTGTTCGGCGCCAAGAACCCGCACACCCAGTTCACCGTGCCCGGCGGCGTCACCAACTACGGCGCGCTGACGGCCGAGCGCATCAAGGAATTCACCGACCTCTACAAGGAAACGCTGGCCTTCATCGAGGATTACTACATCCCCGACCTGCTCGCCATCGCGAGCCAGTACAAGGAGTGCGCCACCTACGGGGGCACGCGCAACTTCATGGCCTTCGGCGAATTCCCCGACCCGGGCTGCGAGCGCGATCTTGCGAAGCGCTGGCTCAGGCCCGGCGTCATCCTTGACCGCAAGATCGGCAAGGTGCGCGACATGGACCCGAACAAGATCGCCGAGGGCGTGGCCCATAGCTGGTACGAGGGCGACAAGGCCCGCCATCCCTACGAAGGCGAGACCGTGCCCTACTTCACCAAGATGGGCGACAAGGACAAGTATTCCTGGCTCAAGGCCCCGCGCTACGACGGCATCGCCGTGGAGACCGGGCCGCTCGCGCAGGTGCTCGTGTCCTACGCGCAGGAGCACAGAACCATCAAGCCCATGGTGGACAAGGTGCTGGGCGCGCTCCAGATCGGGCCCGAGGCGCTCTTCTCCACCCTCGGGCGCACGGCCGCGCGCGGCATCGAGGCCCTGGCCGTGGGCCAGCAGGTGGAGACCTGGATCAAGCAGTACGAGCACAACATCACGAAAGACCAGCAGATCGTGGAGAACTACGAGCCGCCCAAGAGCGCCAGGGGCGTGGGCTTCGTCAATGCCCCGCGCGGCGGCCTCTCCCACTGGATCGTGACCGACGACGACGCGCGCATCGCCAACTTCCAGTTGGTCGTGCCCACCACCTGGAACCTGAGCCCGCGCGACGCCAAGAACGTGCCCAGCGCCTGCGAGGAAGCTCTGGTGGGTACGCCCGTGGCCGACCCGGCGCGCCCGGTGGAGATACTGCGCGTGGTCCACTCCTTTGACCCCTGCATCGCCTGCGCGGTGCATGTCATTGACGGTGAAACCAACCAGGTGCACAAGTTCAAGGTGCTGTAAGCGTCGGGGCGCGGGCGCGGCAACGGCGTCCGGAACCGTGAAAAATCAAGGGCGGGCTTCATGCCCGCCCTTGCCGTATGCGGGCCGTGACGGCAGGCGAAAGAAGGAAGGGGCAGATGGAAAAACTGCGCGTGCTCGTGCTCGGCGTGGGCAATATCCTCCTCAGCGACGAGGGTTTCGGCGTGGCGGCCGTGAACCGGCTCATGCGGGACTATGACTGGCCGGACAATGTGCGCCTGCTGGATGGCGGCACGCTCGGCCTTTTTCTCATGCCCGACATCATGGACGCGGACTTCCTGGTGGTGCTGGACGTGGTGCTCGGCCCCGGGGCTCCGGGGACCATCTATCTTCTGGAGGGCGAGGACCTGCGCAAGAGCCTGAGCTTCAGGGATTCCACCCACCAGACCGATCTTGTGGACACCCTCATCAGTTGCGAGCTCGCGGGCGGCAGGCCGGACGCCGTCATCATCGGCATCCAGCCGGGCGACTGGCAGACCCTCTCGCCCGCGCTCACGCCGGAGCTGGAGGCGCGCCTGCCCGAGTTTTGCGCCAAGGTGGCGGCCGAGCTTGCCCGCCGGGGCATCACGGCAACGCCCCGGCAGGACCCCGGGGGCGCGCCCGGGGCCTAGCGCGGCCATAGCCCGGCGTCAGCGCCGGCCCACGCGGAACGCCACAGGGAGGCATCATGCGCAGCAGAGTGGTCAAGACAAATCTGCTGGTGGGCTTTATCCTCCTCATCGGCTTCTCCCTCACCGCCTTTTTCAGCCACAGCGCCAATTACCGCGTCTCGCTCACCGCGCTGGAGCAGGTCGCGGCGCTCACCGCGGACAGCATTTATTTCCGGCTCTCCTCGGTGTTGAACCGGCCCGTGACCATCGCCCTGACCATGGCCGGCGACACCTTCCTGGCGGATTATCTCCTGCGCGAGGGCGCCCATCTGGAGGAGGCGGAGTTCGCCCGCGCCATCCAGTCCTACCTCGCGGCCTATCAGGAGAAAAATCATTTTGATTCGGTCTTCCTGGTGTCGGCCGCGAGCCGGCGCTACTACAGCGCGGGCGGCATCGACCGGGCGCTCGCCCCCGACGACCCGAAAAACGCCTGGTATTCGGCGCTTATGTCCTCGGAGCGGCAATATTCGCTCAATGTGGATACGGACAAGGCTGCGGGGGCGGTCTTCGTCAACTGCAAAATCATGGACCCCTGGGGCGAGGCGCTCGGCGTGGTGGGCATCGGCATCCGCACCGCCTCCCTCAAGCACATTCTCAAGGAGTATGAGGAGCGCTACGGGGTCGAGGTCTTCCTTCTGGACAGCGCGGGGCGGGTCGAGCTTTCGCGGGCGCTTGCCGGAGAGGAGGGAAAGAACTGGTTTACGCTCAACGACAGTGAAAAGTTGCGGGCCGACATTCTCGGCAGGCGCAACAGCGACGAGAACTTCGGCCTCTGGGCGGGCGCTGGGCCCGAGGGCGCGGAATCGGCCTACCTTGTCACGCGCTACATGCCGGAACTTTCGTGGTATCTGCTCGTTAAGCAAAACACCGCTGAACTTGTGGGCAAGATGAAGTCGCAGATCCGCACTTCGGTCCTCGTGCTGCTGCTCATCCTCGCCAGCGTCTTCACTGTCATCACCCTGGTCATCAGGGGCTTCAACAAAAAGATCACCGGCGTCATCGAGCAGCGCCTCGGCCTTTTCAAGCAGGCCACAGAACAGCTCTATGACGATATCTATGAATGGAACATCACCCGCAATCGCTGCGTGGGCAAGAACACAGAGGAGTATTTCGCCCGCATCGGCGCAAGCAGGCTTTCCTTTGACGAGGGGCTGCGCATCATTGCCGAAAAGCAGATCAAGCCCGAGTTCCGCGAGGGGTATATCGCGCACTTCTCCACTAAGAACGTCTTGCGGGAATTTGCCCGGGGCAACCAGCACCTGCGCTATGACTTCATGATCACCCAGGACGGCAAGACCTATCACTGGATGCGCATCGACGCCCATGTGTTCTATTCGCCGGACGACGATTCCCTGCATATGTTCACCTACAGGAAGAACATAGATGTGGAGAAGCAGAAGGAAGCCCTGGCCAACATGGATGAAATGACCAAATGCTATAACAAGAAGGCCACGGAACGCATGATCGACGACGCGCTGGCGCATCATCCGGGAAGTGAGTTTGCCTTCTTCATCTTTGATATCGACAATTTCAAGCACGCCAACGACACTTTTGGCCACGCCTTCGGAGACCTCTGCATCCGGGAGTTTTCCGCGACCATCAGGAAGCATTTCCGCGAGGATGACATCGTGGGTCGCATCGGGGGCGACGAGTTCGTGGCCTTTATCCCCATCCCGAGCCGGGACTGGGCGGAGCAAAAGGCTCGCGAGCTTGTGGGCGCGCTGGACTTTGTCTGCGCGGACGGCGAGGCGGCCTGGCGCGTATCGGCCAGCATCGGCGTTGCCTTCGCCCCGATGGACGGCACGCGCTTTATCGAGCTCTACCAGAGCGCGGACGCGGCCCTCTACGAGACCAAGCAGAACGGGAAGAACAACTTCACCATCAGCAAGAGCCGGGAGGACCAGCCGCAGGGGCGGAAGGGCTGAGGCAGGCCGTCGGTCGGAGCAGCCCCGGCGGCGCGCTGGCGGCAGGAATGGTCGTGTGCGGTCCGGCCTTGCCGCTGAGCGGCGGCCGGGACTCAGACAGGCAGGTCGGGCGGAAGATTGTCCTCAGTCCAGAGGCTGAAGCCGGCCTCGCGCAGGAGGCGAGCCCACAGCCCGTCGCCGGGGCGCAGCCGGTGGCCGAAGCTCCCGTCATAGACCTCGCCCACGCCGCAGGAGGGCGAGCGGGCCTTGAGGATGGCCGCGCGGCAGCCGGCGGCGAGGGCCGCGTCGAGGGCGCGCTTCGCGCCGTGCTCAAAGGCGTCGGTCACATCCTCGCCGGAACGGGATAACACGCGGATTTTTTTCTTTTCAGGGCCGCACAGCACCTGCTCGCACGGGGGCCTGGGCACGGGGAGCCCCGAGAGGCTTTCCGGGCATACGGGCAGGGCGAGGCCCGCTTCCACGAGCTTCACCACCTGCGGGCAGGGATTGCTTCCCCCGTCATAGCGGCAACGGAGCCCGGCGAGGCAGCCGCTCACCACATAGCGTGGCTTTGGCCCGGCTGCCTGCAAGCGGCCGAGGGCGTCCTCAGTGGCTCTTGTCATCCGCGAGCGCCCCCCCATTTCCGGCTTCCGCGGCCTTGCGGTCATCGATGCGGCGCTGCATCCGCAGGGCCATGCCTTCGCGCACGGCCTTGCGCGTGGCCTCCTCGGATTCCTGCGTCACCGGGACATCCGTATAGTAGATGGCCCCGCTGTGGATATTGTGCTCTTCCTGCACGGCGTCATAGCGCTGCCATGCGGGCGAGAGCGAGAAGAGCCAGGGCCCGAGAACGCAGAAGAAAAGCCACAGGCCGCCTATCCAGCAGCAGAGGCGGAAGATGGTGCGCGCGGCGCGGGGCATGGGCATCTCACGAAAAAAAGCCGCCGCGGCTTTGGGCCGCGGCGGCTTTTGCTGTGCGGTGCGCTAGATGCGCGCCGTGATTTCGGGGAAGACCTTGTAGAACATGATCCAGGCCATGAGCAAGGTCAGGGCCAGGTTCAGGGACTGGCCGCACACATAGAGGATGACCGGCTTGCCGCCCTTGAAGTACTTGGCAAGGGCGCGGAAGTCGGTGGTGAGGCCGATGGAGATAAAGGCCAGGCAGAAGAACCAGCCGCGCAGCGGGTTGGCCACCTTGTTGACGCCGTTGTCAACAAACATCTTGGCGAAGTCGCCGCCAAGGTTGGCGCTGATGATGGACATGATGACGGAGACCGCGAGGAAGCCGATGACGAACTTCGGGAAGCGGTTCCAGATCTCGCCCGCGCCCACCTTTTCGCCGGTGTTGTCCACCTTGGTGGTGAAGTAGATGGCCACGCAGAAGGCGGTCACGCCGATGAGCACGTTCTGGATCATCTTGACGGTGGCGGCCACCTGCAGGGCCTTGGGACCGATCCACGCGCCGGCAGCGGCCACGGCGCCCGTGGCGTCAACCGTGCCGCCGATCCACGCGCCGCCCAGGATTTCGGGCATGCCCACGGCCTTGATGAAGGCGGGCATGGCGATCATCATGATGGCGGTGAAGGTCATGGAGAGGCCGAGGGAGAGAGTGAGCTCTTCCTTCTTGGCGCGGGCGGCGGCGGCCGTGGCGATGGCCGCGGAGGTTCCGCACACGGACATGTCGGCCGAGATGACGATGTTCAGGGTGCGCGAGGGCATCTTGAGCACCTTCTGGCCGAAGATGAAGGTGGAGATAAGCACGATGGGCGTCACCACCCAGGCCACGAAGATGCCGGGGATGCCGATGGCCATGATCTTGTGGAAGAGCACGTCAGCGCCAAGCAGAACGAGGCCGATCTTGATGTAGTATTCGACCTGGGAGCCGTCCTGCAGCCATTTCGGCGTGCCGATGGTGTTGGCGATGATCATGCCGAGCGCGATGGACCAGATTTCGGCATTGGCCCCGTAACGGCGCATGGTCACCTGGTTGCCGAGGATGTTGGCGAGAATGCAGAGCAGATACACGACAAGGAAGGCCACGAAGAAGCGGCCCGCGTTGAAGCCCATGACCACCGCGCCGATGGTGACGAGCACGCCGAGGCAGAGCCCGAGCACGATGAGCGTGGGGATGCGGTTGAAGGGCTTGACGATCTTCTTGGCCGCGTCGGCGGTGGCCTTCTTGGCCCCCTGCCACGCGCCGATGGCGGCGGCGGCCGCGTCGTTCAGCGAGGCGTCCTGAAAGCCGGCCTCGGCGGCCATGGCCTGGGCGGCCTTGGCGGCGTCCAGCGCGGCGGCTTCGGCGGCCTTGGCCGCGTCCACCTTGGGCTGCACGGAGGCGTTGAGCTTGTCGGCGTCAGCCTTGCTCAGGATGAGCGAGTCCAGCGGATTGGAGCTCCAGCGGGCCGGCGTCTTGATATAGTTGATGAGCGCGGCCACGGCGGGCAGCTTCTGGCCCGCGAGCCCCTTCTGGGCGGCGGAAGCGTCATACCACTCGATGGTCTTGAAGGGCTTGGCGGCTTCGGCCTTGAGCGTGGCGGCGTACGCGTTGTACTTGGCTTCCAGGCCCGAGCGGCCGCCGAAAACCAGACACACGGCAACGATAATCAGGAAGAGGCCGATCCAGATGGCCCAGTAGTCTTCCTTCTTCCAGAGATCGGAGAACTGCGATTTCCCCCGATCAATAACAATGTCGGAGTTTGCCTGAGACATCCCTTTCCCTCCTGTGGAAAATCCCGTTTTGGCCCGGCGCAGACCGGGCCGGACATCAACCATCGGCCCCCATCATTCCCGGCGGATGGTGTTGTGAGATGCCACAGTACACCAAAAAAAACCGGCGTTCAAGCCATCGGGAGGCCCATATGCCATTTTCTTCACAGCCCGGGAGTGCCGCTGCGGGGAAAATCTTCCGCAAAACCCGACATTGGACTTTTTCCAAAAAAAATATAAAATTTTTCACGATTCACGGCCGCCACGGCGGTCCACTCCAAGCCAGCGAGGAAATCCATGCACGCCATCCGTCCGCTTATTTTCCTGGCCGCCCTCCTGCTGGCGGCCCCTTGTCTTTCTCCCGCGCCCGCGTCCGCCGCACAGGCCGCCGTGCCCCAGGCCGGCAAACCCGTGCAGGACGCCCCCCAGGCGGGAGCGGACCGCACCACCGTCGTCAATGTGCAACTGGACGGCACGGACAGCCTGGGCGCGCGCCTGGCGACCCGCCTCAAGGAGCGCTTCAACCAGAGCAGCCTTTTCCGGCTCAACGCCGATGAGGAGCGCGACGCCCCCGAGCTTCGGGTGCTCCTCAACACGGCCCCGGAATTTCCCGGCCGGCCGGGCGTGGGCTCGGTCTACGGCGTCTGCTGGGTGTTCAGCCAGGGCAAGGGCTATCTCGGCTACCTGCTCGCCCGCGAGGTGGGCACGGTCAACGCCGATGACCTCGACGCGCTGGTGGACAAGCTCGTGGAGCGCACCGACGGCATCGCCGCCAAGTACGGCAACCTCTGGAAATAAGCGCCGGGCGCGATGATGCGCGACGTCATCCTGCGCCTGCGGGCCCCCGGGACCGACGCCCCGGTGATCGAGGTCCCGGCGCGCTCAGGGGAGGATCTCGCGCGCGCCATCTGGCTCTCCGGGGCGCTCGCGCCGCGGCCGCTCTGCCTCGGGCTGGGGCGCTGCGGTCGCTGCCGCGTCCGCTACGTGGCGGACGCGCCGCCGCCTCTCCCTGAGGACGCGGCCATCCTTGCCCCGCACGACGTGGCGGCCGGCTGGCGGCTGGCCTGCCGCCGCGCAGTCCCGGAGCGGGAGGGGGCAGGAAGCCGGCCCGGCGGCGCGCTCGAGCTGGAAGTGCCCGAGGAGGCTTTCGCGCCGGCCCCTGACGCGGGCATGCCAACAGCAGGGGCCCCGGAGCCCCTCGGCGCGGACGAATGTGTCGTCCTGGGCGTGGACCTCGGAACCACCTCCCTCCAGTGGCGCGCTTGCGGTGTGGACGCGGCGGCGGACGGCCCGGGGCGCGTCCTTGCCGAAGGGAGCCTGCTCAATCCGCAGGCCGGGGCCGGGGCGGACATCATGTCCCGGCTCGCCTATGCGCGCGCGCCCGGGGGGCTCGCCACGCTCGGGCGTCTTGCGCGGGGGGCGGTGCGCGCCATTGCGGACAGGCTCGCCCGGGACGGCCTCGCGCCCCTGCGCATTTGCGTGGCGGCCAATACCGCCATGACCGATATCTTTCTCGGCCGCGACGTGACGGGCCTTTGCGCCGCACCCTACCGCCGCTCCCATGCGGGCGGCCGCACCGTGGACCTGCCGAATCTGCCCCCGGTCCTCATCCCGCCGCTGCCCGCGCCCTTTGTGGGCGGCGACCTGAGCGCCGGGCTGGCCGCCCTGTTGGCGCAAGACACGCCGCGCCCCTTTGTGCTCGCGGATCTCGGAACCAATGGCGAACTGGCCCTGCTCACGGAAGACGAGCGCCTCATCCTTGCCAGCGTGCCGCTCGGGCCCGCGCTGGAGGGGATCGGGCCCGAGCGCGGCGGCATGGCCGGCCCCGGCGTGGCGACGGAGTTCCGCCTCGGGCCCAGGGGCCTCCAGCCCGTGCTCTTTGGGGAGGCCGGCCACCCAAATATAGGGGGAGAGGCAGCCCCCGACGCGGATGCGGCGGCCATCAGCGCCACGGGGTATCTTTCGCTGCTGGCCCTTCTCTTCCGGCTGGGCGTTCTGGATGTGGCAGGGCATTTCGCGAGGCCGGCATCACTTGCCCTGCCGCTGGCCCGCACGCTGGCGGGAAAGGTCGAGTCCGGTCCCGGCGGCGCGCGCCTGCCGCTGCCTTTGGGCTTGTGGCTTTCGGCCGCCGATGTGGAGCTGCTGCTGAAGGTCAAGGCGGCCTTCGCCGTGGCGCTCGCGGCAGTGTGCGCGGCCGCGAGTCTGTCCCCGTCGGCCCTGAGGCGTCTCGCGCTGGCTGGGGCCCTCGGGGAGCATGCGCGCACGGCCGATCTCAAGGACCTGGGCTTTGCCCCGGGCATCGCCGAAAGCAAAATAGTCGCCGTGGGCAACACGTCCCTCGCCGGGGCCGTGCTCCTCGCCGCGCGCCCGGAACGACTGGAAGCGCTCGCCGCTCTCTGCGGGCGGGCCGAAGTGCTCGAGCTCACGGCGGCGCCGGGCTTTCAGCGGGACTATCTCGCCCAGATGCGTTTGGGAGACTAAGGTGGGAAAGATGGCACGACGATCCGCATCCTCCGCCCCGGCTACCGGGAGCGCCTCCGGCGCTTCGCGCCGCGCCGCACGGCCCGGGGGCGCTCGCCCGCGCGGCGGGGGGCCGGAACGGCAGCCCCGGGGGGGCGCCTCAGCCGGGGCGGGGGGGGGGGTACTTTTTGCACCG